>CAZOBP010000004.1:0-46678 GCA_964577995.1 uncultured Anaerolineales bacterium | reverse complement strand
TATCATTTGAGTGAACTATACCTCTTCGGTAACATTATACGTGAGTGAATACGCGTACTTGCAGGCCCGACGTCGTTGAGGTATATATAGGGGGTTGTATTTAGCCCAGTCTTGAAGAAAGAGGTCAATGTGGTATGGCGAGGAATGGGATAGCCATCGCTCCCCATGGTGGCACGCTCGTAGATCGTGTGCTACGTGGCGTCTTGAGAGAGGCGGCGCTGGAGCGAGCGGGCAGCTTGAAGAGAGTGAATCTCAGTTCCACAGGAGTGTCGGATCTGGAACTGATCGCGGTGGGAGCATTCAGCCCTCTCACGGGCTTCATGACCAAGTCTGACTACGAAAGTGTGGTCCAGGACATGCGCCTTAGCAACGGAGTGGTGTGGAGTATCCCCATCACCCTGCCGGTGTCTCGCGACGTGGCTGACGGTCTGCGCGAAGGCGAGGAGATCGCTCTGATGGAGGGAGAGCGCATCCTGGGCATCATGGAGGTGAGCGAGCGGTTCGAATACGACAAGGAGCGAGAGGCTGAACTGGTGTACCGCACCACAGAGGATGCACACCCCGGCGTTGCGCGGCTGCATGCCCAGGGTGACGTGCTTCTGGGTGGCGACATCCACCTCCTCAGTCGACCGGCTGACCAGTCGTTTGCCGAGTTCCGACACGATCCGGCACAGACACGCCGCATGTTCGCCCAGCGGGGGTGGCGCCGGGTCGTGGCTTTTCAGACGCGCAACCCGATCCACCGGGCTCACGAGGCGATCCAGAAGACGGCGCTCGAGGTCTGTGATGGTCTCTTGCTGCACCCCCTGGTAGGGGAGACCAAGTCTGACGATATTCCGGCCGATGTGCGCATGGAGAGCTACCAGGCTTTGCTGCGCGACTACTATCCGCCTGACAGAGTCGTGCTCGGTGTGTTCCCGGCGGCCATGCGCTACGCAGGCCCTCGCGAGGCGATCCTTCATGCCCTGGCGCGCAAGAACTACGGCTGTACTCACTTCATCGTGGGGCGCGATCACGCCGGCGTCGGTGGCTACTATGGTACCTATGATGCGCAGTTGATCTTCGAAGACTTCCAGCGGGATGAAATAGGCATCACGCCGCTCCTCTTCGAGCACATGTTCTATTGCCGCAAGTGCGGTGGGATCGTCTCCGTGAAGACCTGCCCCCACTCTCCTGAGGACCGTGTGGTGATGAGCGGCACGGAGGTCAGGGAGCGAGTGAGTCGGGGCGAGATGCTTCCCGAGGAGTTCACGCGGCCCGAGGTGAGCAAGATCCTCATCGAAGGCATGCGCAAGAGAAGAGAGAGCGCCACGACTGGAAGTGGGCTTTCGAACGGCCAGCGAAAGGTGGTGGTCATTGGGCTGGATTGTGCGACGCCGCAACTGGTCTTCGAAAAGTGGCGGGAAAGCCTGCCCAATCTCAGGAAGCTGATGGAGGGAGGTACCTACGGGAAGCTGGAGAGCACCATCCCTCCGATCACCGTTCCCGCCTGGATGTCCATGATGACCAGCAAGGATCCCGGACGCCTTGGATTCTATGGGTTCCGAAACCGAGCCGATCATTCCTACGACAGGATGAGGATTGCGAACTCAACCGCGGTGGCGGAGGACACGGTGTGGGATATCCTCTCCCGGGCGGGAAGGAAAGTCTCACTGGTGGGAGTGCCTCAAACCTACCCGGTGAAACCGACGAACGGCTACATCATCACTTCCTTCCTCACGCCCAGCACCCAGAGCCAGTATACCTATCCGGCTGACTTGAAGCAGGAGATCGAGGACCTGGTGGGGGAGTACATGCTTGACGTGGAGAACTTCCGCACTGAGGAGAAGGACAATCTGCTGCAACAGATCTACGAGATGACCAGGAAACGGTTCGAGGTCGTGAAGTACCTGCTGCGTGAGAAAGAGTGGGACTTCTTCATGCTCGTGGAGATGGGCGTGGACCGTATCCACCACGCCTTCTGGAAGTACTTCGACCCTCAGCACCCGAAGCATGAACCAGGCTCTCCCTACCAGAATGTCGTGGAGGAGTACTACGAGTACCTGGATGGCGAGATCGGGGAGATCTTGAGCCTGATCGGTGATGATACGATCGTGATGGTCGTTTCGGACCATGGCGCGAGACACATGGAGGGCGGCATCTGCATCAACGAATGGCTTAAACAGGAGGGCTACCTCGCCGTCAAGGACGAGCCCAGCGGCATCGTCCCGCTGGAGAAGGTGGAGATCGACTGGGATCGGACCATGGCCTGGGGTGCTGGCGGGTACTACGGGCGTCTGTTCTTGAATGTGCGGGGGAGAGAGCCCCGGGGAGTGACCCCGTCTCAGGATTACGAGCGAGTCCGAGACGAGATCGCGCACAAGCTGTCCCAGATCACGGATGAGAAGGGAATGAACATCGGCACGGTGGTCTACAAGCCGCAGGATGTATACGCCGAGTGCCGCAACGTGCCGCCGGATCTCTTGATCTATTTCGGCAACCTGGCGTGGCGTTCGGTTGGCAGCATGGGACACGGTCGCATTCACACACGGGAGAACGACATCGGCCCCGACGACGCCAACCACGCGCAGCACGGTGTGTTCATCATGTACGATCCTCGCGAGCAGGGCAGAGGCGAAGTAGATGGTCTGCAACTCATGGACGTGGCGCCCACGGTGCTTGATGCGATGGGCCTACCGGTTCCTGCCGACATGCAGGGCAAGAGGATAATCTACAGAAAGGGTTAGAACAGTATCTCATGGAACAGCAAGGGTTCACCCTATGGTTCACGGGAATGTCCGGTGCAGGCAAGACAACGCTTGCCGGTGCTGTGGAGAGCATTCTCCGGGACAGGGGTCTGAAAGTGGAGGTGCTGGATGGAGACGTGGTCCGCACCAATCTGAGCAAGGGGTTGGGTTTCAGCAAGGAAGACCGGGACATCAACATCAAACGGATCGGCTTCGTGTGCAAGCTCCTCACTCGGAATGGCGTCGCGGCCATCGGTTCTGCCATCTCGCCTTATCGAGCAGTGCGAGACTATATCCGCGAGGACATCGGGCGCTTCGTCGAGGTCTATTGTAGCTGTCCTCTCGAGGTACTGATTGAGCGCGATGTCAAGGGGCTGTACAAGAAGGCGCTCGCCGGAGAGATCAAGAGCTTCACGGGGGTCTCAGATCCCTACGAGGAACCGCTAAATGCGGAAGTCGTGGTGCACACTGATACTGAGAGTCTCGAGGAGAGCGTCGGGAAGATCTTGACCAAGTTGGAGGTGTTGGGCTACGTACCGCGGACCTCCGCGGGCGGGGACGAGGTCTACAGCGAGGAGGAGGAGCAGATACTGGAGGACAGGCTGAAGGCTCTAGGCTATCTATAGCGTCGTGGATAGCGTTCTTCCTTCAGCACTCTGCGTTCTCGGTTGGACGGGGATGGGAAGGGATCGATGACCGGGCGCATAGTCTTGGCAGATGATAATGATGCCTTTCGCGAGGTGACCGCGCAGCTTCTGGAGAGGGTGGGCTATGACGTGATCACGGCTGGAGATGGTCGTGAGGCGTTGCAGGCCGTCAAGGAGCACGTGCCGGACCTGGTTCTTCTTGACATAATGATGCCTAAACTGGATGGCATGGACACCTTGAGGAAGATCAGGGAGCAGCAGCCCTTGATAGGCATTGTGATGGTGACCGCGTTCGGCTCGGAAGAGATCGCGGTCAAGGCGCTCACGGCCGGCGCGGATGACTATTTGATCAAACCCCTGGACTACCAGGAGGCGTTCATCAGGTTGGAGAGGGTGCTGGAGCGCTGTCATCTACGTCGAGAAAGGGAGCGGCTCCAGCGGGAACTCTCTGAGGCCCACGACGAGCTTGAGGTGAGATACGGCGAGCTGGAGACAAGCTACCGGCGCATACGGGAGCTGGAGGAGCAAACGCGGGAACTGTTCGAGCGCTACCTCCCGCCGCAGGTGGCTCAGTACTTGATCGACGATCCTTCACGGGCCAAGCTGGGGGGTGAGCGGCGAGAGGTAACCATCCTCTTCGCAGATCTACGAGGGTTCACGGCGCTGGCAGAGAAGATGCCGCCTGAGCGCCTGATAGAGGTGGTGAACGGGTATCTGAGCCAAGCCACGGAGTGCATCTTCGCCAATGGGGGCGTGCTGGACAAGTTTATGGGCGATGCCGTGATGGCGCTCTACAATTCCCCGCTCGATCAGCCTGACCACGCCTTGCGCGCGGTGAGGACCGCGTTTGCCGTAAGAGAGAGCCTCAGCCACCAGGATCAGGAGCCCTCCCTGCACTTCGGTTTCGGCATCAACACCGGCGAGGCGGTGGTTGGAAACGTGGGCAGCCAGGCACTGATGAACTACACCGCCATCGGCGATACCGTCAATGTGGCCTTCCGCCTGCAAGAGCAGGCCAAGGAGCAGCAGATTCTTCTTAGCCGCGCCACCTACGACCAGGTCAAGGACTCGGTTGAGGCCAGATCTCTGGGCCGCATGCGAATCAAACGGCGGGCGGAAGAAGCCGAGATCTACGAGGCTCTGGGTCTCAAAGACAGCGACGCGGAGGCGTGAGTCGCGGTCATTTCTTGACGGAGTAGCCGTAGTCCCCTAGTGGCTCGGTCAAGCCTCTATACTCCGCGAAGGTCAGAACGAAGGGCTTCGCCTTGTCATAGTCTACGCGACGTCCTTGCTCGTCGAGGACCTCGTCCTCGATGTGGACGGCCACGACCTCGCCCAGGAACACGTCATGAGCGCCGAGCTCCAGCTTCTGCACGACCCTGCATTCCATGTTCACGTGGCATTCCGCGATCAGCGGGACCTTGACCTCCGCAGCCGGCTCCTGTGTGAGCCCGAACTCGGTGAGCTTGTCGACCTCGCGGCCTGAGACCTGCCCGCAGTGGTCGGTGACCTCCAGTAGGTCCTGGCCGGGGATGTTGACCACGAACTCCCCGGTTTCCTCTATGAGGTGGTGAGAATGGCGATCCGGCCGTACAGCGATGGCCACTATGGGTGGATCGGAGCACACCGTGCCTACCCAGGCCAGGGTGATGACATTGGGCTTCTCCACTCCGCAGGTCACCAGGACGACGGGGACCGGGTAGAGGTAGGTGGACGGCTTCTTTCTCGTCTTCGCCATCTGTATCCTCCTTCTTCGTGAGCGAGTTACCTCGAAGAGGATGGTATCATACGCTGCGCGTTCCAGCAAGCGGGTGGTGGACAGTCGCCCTGCTGGGCCGTCGGACACGCGTACGATGTGACTCTTCCCCTCACCACCGCTGTTAGGCTCCCCTGTACGCTTCCCATGGTACACTAGATGTGCCGTGCCGCTTTCAGAAACCACACTAGATGCGGGGGGAGGGCCTTGACAACGCTGAGACAGTATGCCATAATATCAGCAGTTTTGGCCAGGCCGGGTCAGGGGTCGGCGCGAAGCTGTACGTCGTCTCTGACACGGGCGGTGGACCAGGGCAGAAGGGAGAGGGCGATGCAGTCGGCGACACATGTGGCCAAGGCGCTCGGTCATCCTCGCGTGTTGGTCGGGTCGCGCGAGGTCACCCGCAAGGAGTGGGGCTCGAGACGGGCTTCGGAACTCTTCTTCCTTCTCTTGAATCATCCAGATGGTCTGACGAAGGAGCGCATTAGCGAGAGACTGTTCCCCGACTGTGATGAGGCGAGTAGGGATGGACTGTTTCACTCGACTCTCTACAGGTGTCGGCGGGCTGTCGGACGGGGGGCCGTTCTCTGGGAGGATGATGTCTACCGGATTGGAGACGGTGCTCCGTGGGCCTACGATGTCGCGCAATTCGAGTCCCTGGTGATCCAGGCCGGACAGAGCGCCCGAGATAGCGAAGCAGAGGAACTGTACGAGAGAGCCATAGGGCTGTATGAGGGTGACTACCTCGAAGGCTGTGTCTCGGAATGGTGTGAACCGGCCCGAGAGCGGCTGAGGCGTCTCTACACGCGTACGGTGCTGGCCATAGCACGGATGCGTGCTGGACGTGGCCTGTGGGAGGAAGCTCTGGACTTGTACAGACTTGCCGTGGCGCAGGACTACTACTGCGAGTCAGGACATAGAGGGATCATGGACTCTTTGCTTGCACTGGGCGACCGGCTGGCAGCACTGGGACACTACCTGGAACTCGTGGAGAGACTACAGGAAGACGTGCCGCTTGAGGAGAAAGAAGAGGTCCCGGCACTGGTGGAGGACATCCTGGGCGTGTCGCTACGTGGGCTGATGCGCGCGGGGAGATTGCTTCAGGATGAGCCCGGTGAGAGCGCACGACACTCCCGGAGGGTGCCGGTCGGACAACTCGCGGTGGAGAGAAAATGAGGACGCCGGGAGCGGTCCTCTTCACCACCTGGCAGCGATGTCTTGGCGCAAACACCCCTCGGATTGACATCGCTGTGAGAATGCCGTAGAATGAGAGCCGGAATCCGCCCCATCCGAGGGCGTTAGACTCAGGTCGGGGAAGGAGGTGAGCAGGGTTGACGCGCTGGAACAAGTGTCGCTCGATGCCATTCACCTGAATGGGCTGAAGCCAAGCCCTTGGCGCGATGCACGGGATGCATCAGGCTTCGTTTGATATCCTTCTCAGTTCGCCGAGACCTGCTTCCTCGAGTGGAGGCCGACCTGGGTTGAGTTTCCTCTAGATTCCTCTCCTGGTTCCTCCTCTACTAGGGTTGCGGGCTCTGCTGGCGACGCTGGATCGCAATCGTAGGAGATGAAGGGATCAATCCCTCTTTTTCGTCATCCACGAGGTGTTACAAATGATCTACTTCGACAATGCGGCTACTTCCTGGCCGAAGCCCGCCGCTGTCATCGACGCTATGTCCTTTTTCATGGCGGAGGTCGGGGCAAACCCGGGGCGTTCTGCACACCGCATGTCCATTGAGGCTGGCCGGATCGTGTATGAGACGCGCGAGGTCCTGGCGCGCCTCTTCAACGTCGCGAATCCGCTCCGCATCGTGTTTGGGGCGAACGCGACCGAGGCCCTCAACCTGGCCCTGCACGGGCTACTTCGGCCGGGCGATCACGTGATCACCAGCAGCATGGAGCACAACTCGGTCATGAGACCGCTTCGTGCATTGGAGGAAGCCGGTATAGTGGAGATCCACGTCGTGCCTTGTTCCTCCGAGGGGTTTCTTGACCCTGCTGACGTAGAGTCGGCCTTGAGGCCCGAGACCAAGATGATCGTCCTCAACCACGCCTCCAATGTCGTGGGCACCGTGCTGCCTGTGGCGGAGGTGGGGGAGATCGCCAGGCGGCATGACACGCTGCTGCTGGTCGATGCCGCCCAGACTGCGGGCGCGTACCCCCTCGACATGGAGGCCATGAACATAGATCTGCTGGCCTCCACGGGCCATAAGGCGCTGTTTGGCCCCCAGGGCACAGGAGGGCTTTGCATCGGAGAGCGCGTAGAGGCGCATGAGATAGAGCCGGTGAAGCGGGGGGGCACAGGCAGCCGGTCTGAGAGGGAGGAGCAACCAGCATTCCTGCCAGACCGGTGCGAGAGTGGGACTCCGAACACCGTGGGGCTGGCGGGTCTCAGGGCGGGTGTGGAATTCGTCTTGCAGCAGGGCGTCGAGGCCATCCGTGCACACGAGGTGGATCTCACGCGGAGACTCCTAGCCGGATTGATGGAGATTCATGGCGTGATGGTCTATGGTTCTCATGACGCAGAGTTGCAGACAGCTACGGTTTCCTTCGGCGTGGAGGGGCTGGAACCCTCGGAGGTGGGCCTCAAACTCGACGAAGGATACGGGGTTTTGAGTCGTGTGGGACTGCACTGCGCGCCGGCCGCCCATCGGACCGTCGGCACCTTCCCGGTGGGCACGGTGCGATTCGGACTCAGTTACTTCAACACAGCGGAGGAGGTAGACGCCGCTGTGAGTGCGGTGCGCGAGATCGCAGTTGGGAGATGAACGGGAGAGGGGCCGATCGTGGCATGGAATGCCCCTCGGACAGAAGGCACTGGTGAGCGACGTAGTGGATTGTGGGGGCTGGCGTGCCCTCAGCCGGTGATCCAGAGCAGGAAGGCCATGGCCGAGACCGATCAGGTGACGACGATCGTGGACAACGCGACGGCCAAGAGCAACGTGTCGTGCATGGCGGCCAGAGAAGGCTTCGCTTTGGAGGTAGAAGAGAAGGAGGATGGCTCAGATCTACACATGAGCAAGGTGGGCGAACCATCGGAGAAGAGCACGGTCCGGGCCGGGACGATCGGCGGATTGGCAGGACTGACCGTGGTGCTTGTCCCCAGTGACGGCATGGGACGCGGGGACGACGAACTGGGCGGCATCTTGATACGCTCCTTTGTCCACACGCTCCACGAAGTGGACCGCTGCCCGACACCATCATCTTTCTCACCGCCGGTGTGAAGCTAACGGTTGAGGGTTCTCTTGTCCTGGAGGATCTGCAAGCTCTGGAGCAGAGGGACGTGGAGATACTGGCCTGTGGTACCTGTCTTGGTCATTTCGGACTCAAGGACAAGATAGTCGTGGGACAGGTTTCCAACATGTACTCTATCGCCGAGGCGTTGCTGGCAGCCGGTAGCGTAGTCGCTCCCTAGGAGGGAAACGGTGGCGAGTTCGGAACATAGCGTCGTCCTATTCCACTCCACTAGTGGCGCGATACGGGCTGAGAAGCTGGCGAAGAAGGCAGACCTGAAGGTCAAGCTCATTCCGGTGCCCAGGCATCTAAGCTCCGATTGCGGCGTATGTCTGAGGTTCGAGTCTGCGGATGTGGAGAACCTGCGAGCGGTTCTCGACGCGTCGCGCGTCGAGTTCGAAGAGATCTGTGCGTTGTGAGGTGTATCGGATGATGGACATTCGTGCTGTTTCGCGGTATCTGTGGCAGCGAACCGGTTGAGGTACTTGACCGGACGCCGTGCGGCGTCTTAAGGTCTTAAGACTCACATCGGTCCGGGTCTACGTTCCCCAGCCGCGGTGGATGGTGGAGGACCACTACTAGTGTGTCCCTGGATTACCTCGTATCCTCGAGGAGTCCTCACCATCTGATCTGGCGGCTGGGTGGTGAGGATTTTGTATGTGGAGAGATTCCTCGAGGAAGGGAGGCCACGATCATGCAAGGGAAGTACTGACACAATGTGCGTTTTCTGCTGAACCTACCCGATCATGATGAAGTGGAAAGGGAGAAAGGATGAAGAGGTTTTGGTCTTCCCCTTGGGGGATAGTGAGTGCCGGGCTGTTCGTGGGCGTATTCGCCCCGCTGCTCCAGAAATGGGGCAACCCGGGCAACATGGGTATCTGCGTGGCCTGCTTCGAGCGGGACATCGCTGGAGCATTGGGCCTTCACCGAGCCGCGGTGGTGCAGTACCTGAGGCCCGAGATTATGGGTTTCGTCTTCGGGGCCCTCATCGCAGCCTACGCTTTCAAGGAGTTCAAGCCCAGGGTGGGATCCGCTCCTATCGTGCGCTTCGTGCTGGGTTTCTTCGCCATGATCGGGGCGCTGGTGTTCCTGGGCTGTCCCTGGAGGGCGTTGCTGCGTCTGGCTGCCGGTGACCTGAACGCCGCGCTTGGCCTCTTGGGCCTGGCCGCAGGCATCGGCATAGGTGTGGTGTTCATGCGTATGGGCTACAGCCTGGGGCGCAGCTACAGGACCTACACGGCTGTGGGATGGATCCTGCCGGTGATCATGATCTTACTACTAGTACTGCGCGTCCTGGAGTTCAGCTTCACAGAGGGCGGGCCGATCTTCTTCAGTGCGGAAGGGCCGGGCGTGATGTACGCTCCGTGGGTGATCTCCCTGGCCGTGGGCATGGGCATCGGCTTCCTGGCCCAACGCACTCGTTTCTGCACCATGGGCGCTTTTAGAGACCTGATGCTCATTCGCGACCCGCACCTGTTCTGGGGCATCCTGTCCTTCGCGGGGGCAGCTCTGGTGACTAACCTGCTGCTGGGGCAGTTCAACCTCGGTTTCGAGGGACAGCCTGTGGCTCACACTAACCATCTGTGGAACTTCGGGGGGATGGTGCTGGCGGGTCTGGCCTTTGCCCTGGCCGGCGGCTGCCCCGGCCGGCAGATCTTCATGTCCGGCGAGGGCGATGGAGATGCTGCCATATTCGTGATCGGCATGATCGTGGGAGCGGGCTTTGCCCACAACTTCGGACTGGCTAGCTCGACGACTGGCCCAGGCCCTTGGGGTCCCGCCGCTGTGATCGTGGGGCTCGCCGTGTGCGTCCTCTTCGGTCTGACCATGAGACAACGGATGGACTGACTGCTTCTCTGGGAGGGAGTCTGTTATGAGCGATCAACTGGTTGATGCACGTGGGCTATCGTGCCCACAGCCGGTGATTATGAGTCGAGACGCTGTCAAGAAGCTGGAGAGCGGTGGCAGCGTGGAGGTACTGGTGGACACGGTTACTTCTCGCGACAACGTCAGGCGAGCGGTGGAGAACATGGAATGCACCGTCGAGATCCAGGAGGTGGGTGACGAGTTCCGCGTGATGATCAAGAAGTAGGCATGGGGACTGCGGCAGGGCTGGGCGGGTGTCCTTGTCGCTCGCCCAGCCTGGTCGTCCGGGCCTCGGTCGAGAGGCATCATTCTGAGTGCAGTCTGGGGAGGGACTGGAGGCTTATGGCTGGGCGTCGGAGCTACCGTCGATTCTTGGGGTGTGGATGAAGCAGGATGGGTCCTCGGCCAGGTAGTCACCGCTGGTGGCCCAGGCGCGTCCCCGGCAGCCTCCACATAGACGTCTGTACTCGCACTCGCCGCAGCGTCCCTGGAGGAGCTCCTCCCTCCTTCTCAGGTCCTGGAGGATGGGCGAGTTGCTCCAGATGGTCGAGAACGGCGTCTCACGCACGTTGCCGCAGTTGGTCTCGATGAAGGGACACGGCCAGACGTCGCCGTTGGGTTTGACGTAGACGAACCCTCGGCCAGCGGAGCAGCCGTGAAAGACGGTCTCGCCCAGACGGAGGAGGGGGCCGCTGTGAATACCGGACCGCTGGAGCAGGAAAGGCCAGTACTGTGGGCCTGCCACCGGCTCCATGATGGCGTGGGTTGTGCGCTGGGCTTCGGCCATGAAGCGGATGAGGCGCTCGTTGGCGTCCAGGTCCAACGCCGCTTCTTCGATGGCGCGGCCTCTTCCCACAGGCACCAGTTGATACATCAGCACGATGCCGGTGCCCAGCTCGTCCACGAGACCCATCAGGGGTTCCAGTTGATCCAGGTTGTATTCCATGGCCGTGATGTTGATATGGAGCAGAATGCCGGCCCGCCTCAGGGCCCGGATGCCCTTGAGGGTGGCTTCGAAGGTTCCGGGCTGGCCCCGGACGTAGTCGTGGGTCTCGGCGTCGAAGCCATCGAGGCTCACCGCGGCGATGACCAGGCCGTAGTCCCGCAGGCGCTCGGCCACCTCGTCGTCGATGAGGGTAGCGTTGGTAGCCATGGTGTTGGTGAAGCCCAACGCCTGAGAGTAGGCCAGGAGCTCGAACAGGTCGGGACGAACCAGCGGCTCGCCGCCGGTATAGGCCATCATGCGGAATTCGCTGACCTGAGACAGTTGATCGATAAGACGCTTGGCCTCCTCGGTGGTGAGTTCATCGGGGGCGCGCTTGCCCCCGGAGGCATGGCAGTGGATGCAGTGGAGATTGCAGGCTGTGGTCATCTCCCAGACGGGGTGGGCAGGGAAGCCGATGCAACCCATGCCCAGGGATCCCGCGGCGCCGGGGAGGCACTTGAGGCCATAGGTGCGGATCCATCTCGGCAGCTCTCTCCAACGAGCCAGCGCTCCGATGTAGATGGCGCTCACGATTTGCCGAAGGATGAGGGTGGGGGGGGACCAGTAACGCCGCACCTTGCGCTGAGGTCGTTCGCCCCACTCGGGCATCCAGTGTTCCATAGACATCAACTCAAGAGAGCCAGGATGTATGCTGCCGTGGTGCCCAGGTTGACCAGGAGGTTAGCCCCACACAGCTTCTCCAGGGTCTCTCTATCTCGCCAGCGTTCTCGCAGCATGAGTACGACCAGGACCAGCGACAGGGCTAGCACGGGAAGGTAGAACCAGAAAGCCTGTACAGGCACACCGCGAAACACGGACACAAGCATAGCCAGCCAACTCCCAACACTCACGATGGCGTAGAGCAGGGAGGCCCTGCGCGGGCCCAAGCGGACCACGAGGTTGGTCTTGCCAGTCGCCGAGTCGGCGGGGTAGTCCGGATACTCATTGAGCAGGATGACGTTGACGATGGTCAGACCGACGGGGATAGCCAGCCAATGGACGAGAGAAGCGATATGTCCCACCTGAAGATAGCAGCCAACCGCTACGGGCAGCCAGCCATAGCAGAAGCCGATCCACAGCTCGCCCACGCCCGTGGCCGCCCACCGGATGGGGCGAGTCGAATAGAAGAACCCGCCAAGCAGCCCCAGGGAACAGAAGGGAAGGGTCAGCGGTCCCGTGCCGTAGCCCAGTTGGAGGATGACGGCGACAACGAGGGCCAGCAGGAGGGCCACCACCGAGGCCCGCAGGGCCGAATCGTGAGGCAGAAGGCCCGCCTGCAAGACGCGGGAGCCACCGGCGAAGCGACTGGGGCCCAGAGCGGTCGAGAGGGAGTCCTCACGGTGGTCCCAGTACTCTCCTGCATAGTACGTGGCGAGCATGACCAGCACCACTCCCACCGTGCCCCAGGCCAAGATATCCCAGCGGAGGGTGCCTGTCAGCCGCCAGGCCAGGACCGACCCGAGGATAAAGGGCAGCACACCCACCGAGTGGAACGGTGGGCGCGAGAGGGCGATCCACGCACGCAGTCTACTGGCCATGACTCGGCTGCTCCATCAACAGGGCGTACCGTCTGTAGCGTGCCCAGGGTCCGCTGCCCAATTGCTCGGAGCTATGCCCTCTGCTAGAATCGTTGGCGTTCGGTCGATACCTGAGAAAGGAGTGTATGAGGAGTCGGTAGTCATGGGGCAACGGCGATCGCTGTGGATCGAGCTAGCCATAGAGATGGCGGCCTTTGTGGTATTGGTGGCCTGCGTCGCGCTGCTGTGGACGCACAATCTCCTTCTCTTCGTCCTCATGGCTGTGGAGTGCGGCGTTGCGCTGACTCGCTGGCACACTCGTCTAGACATCTGCTTCTTCTTGGTCATCGCGGTACTAGGCTCGTTGGCCGAAGCTGTGTTCGTGCAGTTTGGGGTGTGGGAGTACGCGAACCCCAGTCTGCTCGGTGTTCCCATCTGGTTTCCTCTGGCATTTGGGACCACTGGACTGATCGGCGGTCGGCTGGCCCGCACTTTGAACGCCATCTGGGACAAGGAGAGCCCCTTGCGCCCCGACGAGTCATGACCCCTACACGATTCTAGACTACCTGCCCTTACTGATGCGCTGATGAAAGCGTCGAACCTACTGCGGCCGGTGCCGGGAGATCGCCACCAGTCCCCTGGGCACAGGAAGTCTAAACTGTGGGTGGGACAAGAGCAAGCACTGGCTACTGATCAATGTCGGGCAAGTTTGCTCGTAAGGCAGCTCTGCTATTCAAGGGAACGCAAGTACTATCCCTTTGACGACGTGAACGATTTCGGCTGCGATGTCAAGCTCAAGGGGAAAGACCGCGAGGTGCTAGCCAGATCCTTGAGCCGGCTACTGGTGGAGGCGGTCGTCACAGGTGACTTGTCATCCAGGCGCGCACAAATGTCAGGTCTCGCGATGCATGTTGGAGCCCTGCCCGGATTCCCGTTTTCCGATGTCGGCGCTGGAGAGCTCGCTCCTGATCCCGCGCGGACCCGTCTGTATTTGACAGATTTGAGGTTCTGTCTTAGCCTTTGGCGGTTGCCGTGTTGTCTGCCGATCGGTAAGAGAGTGCATGTTCGGTTACCATTTGTGCCTCTTGGGCAGGCATCAGTCAGGGACGATTCTTGCGCACAGATTGCTACCTATAAGGGAGATGTACAATGAGCTTCTCCGAGCTGCTGAGTCTGTTCTTGACTTTCATCAAGATCAACTTGCTCACTACGTCTGGGCCGGCTTCGGTGGGGTTGTTGTACGACGAAGCAGTCGGCACCCTGCTCTCCGAGAGCGAGTTTGTGGAAGCGGTGGGGTTCTCCAGTGTCTTGCCCGGCAGTGATGCCCTCCAACTGGCAATGTTTGTAGGCTATGCCGCTGGGGGCGTGCCGGGCGCGGTGGCGGCGCTGTTCGGATCCATTCTGCCACCCACCGTCTTGATGCTGGGGATTGTGTCTGTCTTGAACCGTCTACGCGGCGAGGCTTGGGTGGGGAACTTTGTCAAGGGTCTGGCGCCCGCGGTCGCCGTCCTGATGGTGTTGGTGGCCTGGCGGGTGTTTAGGGGTGAAGGCGGTGGGCAGATGAGAGTCAGCATAGGAATCGCCGCCGCGAGCCTGATCGCCTACCTACTCAAAGTTCCCTCGCCCGTTGTGCTGGTGGTGGCTGGCCTGGCTGGTCTGGTGTTGTTGCGATGAACGCTCAGGAGCACAGTCTATTGATCTGGACGAATGGCGCGGCGAAAGGTCTGCACGCACTGGACTACGGCGTGTGGCTGGCCGGGCTGTTGCAGCTACCGGTGACGCTGTTGGGCGTTGTGGAGAAGCCAGCTCAGGGTGCGGTTGTGGAGCAGGCATTGAGCGCAACTCGGGCTCAGTTGGAGGCGGCGGGGATTGAGTACACCGTACAGCTTCGCGCAGGCCGGGCGCGCAAGGTAGTTGCCGCATTGGCCGTACCAGACCAGCATTTGGTGGTTATGGGGCCGCTGGGGCGCCCGTGGTGGAAGCGCTGGCTCCGAGGCCATTCGCTTCGGCGGATGATGGCGGATTTGCGCGCACCCTTCATCTATGCGCCAACAGCGCATCGCCAGTTGGCGCGCATTCTGGTTGCCACCGGTGCACTCGAACACGCGGAGAGTGCGGAGTACTGCGCGCTGGATGTGGCACAGCGTACTGGCGCCGGGCTAACCTTTCTGTACGTAGTGGAGCCCGTGGGTTACAACTATCCTACCGCCGATCAAATGGAGGTCCATTGGAAGAACTTGTTGACAACGGACACTCCCCAAGCTCGACATCTACGCTCTTTGCTGGAGCAAGCGCGAACCCAGGGGGTTGAACCGACTTTGCATGTGCGACGCGGCACGGTGGTGCGCGAGATCCTCGCCGAAGCGCACGAGGGGGATTTCGACCTGGTGGTGATGGGCTCGAAGCACAGCTCCAATACCCTGCGCCGATACTATGTGCCCGATGTCGCCGCAGGAGTGATGGAGGCCCTGGACCGGCCGGTGCTTGTAGTACGGGAGGGTCAACCCTGCATCCTGGGGGCTCTCCAGCGAACCACTGACCACTGATGACCGATCACCTTTCTGCCCTGGCCTGTCCTGGGGAGGCGTTAGTCGAGCTGTCGGCCCAAAGTGGATCTGTCGGCTGTGTCCATCGATACCGATGGTGGCCACGATTGAAACGATGCCAAGGACTCTGACAATGGAAGGGACAGATCAATTGACTGAGATTGCTCGGGGTGACTAGGATGCTCATCGCTTCTGCAGTGCCGAGATTCTGATCTCAGGGAGCTACCAACTATGGCCATCATAGATGCGGTGCGAGGCGTTTATCACCTTATCTCCGACAGGAGACCTGGCGATCTGCAGGCTAGACCTCCCAAAGCGTTCCGGAAGGCGGCGTGGCTGAAGGACGGCCAGCCCTTGGTCAGCAAAGTGCAGTCCTCGGAAGACGTCAAGCTGGACCTAGCAGAATGCCTGGAACTGCTGGGTGGGTTGGACAGAGCCATCTCCTCAGGAGACAAGGTGCTGCTCAAGCCCAACTTCAATAGCCCGGACCCGTTTCCTGGCTCCACTGACCTGGGCTTCCTGCGCGCCGTCCTGGAGCTGATGCAAGATGCCGGGGCGACGATCGTGGTCGGCGAGAGCGCAGGCGGCATCTGGAGACCGACGAGTAGTACCGTCGCCAAGTTGGGTGTTCCAGACCTACTGGATGAGATGGGCATACAGTTCGTGTGGTTCGATGCGCGAGAGACGGAGTGGGTGGAGGTTCCTATCGAGGGAGAGTACCTGAAGGCAGTCACCGTGCCCAGAGCGGCCTACGAGGCCGACAAACGGGTGTACCTGCCCTGTCTGAAGACACACAGATACGCCCGATTCACTATGTCCCTGAAGCTGTCGGTGGGCTTCGTGCACCCAGGTGAACGACGCGCGCTGCACATGGGCAATCTGGAGGAGAAGGCGGCGGAGATCAACCTGGTCTGGCAGCCGGACCTGATCGTCATGGACGGCCGCAAGGCCTTCGTCAGCGGAGGGCCAGAGAAGGGGGAACTGGTGGAGCCTGGGATCCTCTTGGCCTCCGGCGACATGGTGGCCATAGACGTGGAGGCGCTGAAGGTGGTCCAGTCGTACCCGGCCGACAACCGTCTGGGTGGGGATCCGTATCAATTGCCTCAGATAGCCACCGCTCTGAAGCACGGCCTGACTGCCGCGAATGGTGCTTACACGCTGGTGCCATGACCGTCTTAGTGACCGGCGGGGCGGGTTACATCGTCGGCGAGAATGGTTCGCTTGTGGAGTTACTCAGTCTGGGGGCAGAGGCTGCTGGGCTGTCCAAGAGGCCTCGCACGCTCCCGGGGCTGCTGGTGAGGGCGTCGGCTCGGTTTCTGGAAAAGGTGTCCCGTGTCTCGCGTAGACGACCCTTGGTCTCCGTGGACGAGGCCAGGACGGCGTCGCATACCTTCATCTTCGAGACGAGCGGAGCCCGGGTTGAACTGGGGCTGGAATGGACGCCCTTACGTACAGGTCTAGAGAGGACAGTGAGTTGGCTGCGTCAGGTGGGATTGGTCGGTGATAGGCATGGGTGAAGAAGTCTTGAGCGTGGTGGAGAAGCATCCCGCCACTCTGGCGGTATTCGAGGCCTACGAGACACAGGCTGGAGAGTGTATCTGCTGTAACGCTCTCTTCCAGACGATCGAGGAGGTCGCGGCCAAGTACTCCTTGGACCTGGAGACGTTCCTGGAGGACATCAATCGCGCCGCAAGAGAAGAATAGCCTTGATTCGGTCCACGACGTCGGAGGAAAGGCATGAGTGCTGAACGTAACTGGAGTCGCTTGACGAGCCTGACCAAGGCGGCTGGTTGAGCGTCCAAGATGGGCCCTGAGGCCCTGGCGCAGGTCGTGCGCCCTCTAGCAGAGATATTCCGCCCGGAGGACTATCCGGATCTGTTGGTCGGATTAGAGACGGGCGACGACGCGGCTATCTACAGGTTGAGTGAGGAACTGGCTCTCATCTTCACCACCGATTTCTTCACCCCTGTGGTGGACGATCCCTACGAGTTCGGGGCGGTTGCTGCGGCCAACGCCATGAGCGATGTATACGCCATGGGCGGAGAGGTGGCGCTGGCCTTGAATGTGTGCGGCTTCCCGCAGGACATGCCCACGGAGATAGTGGCTGAGATCCTCAGGGGAGGGGCCGAGAAGGTCGCAGAGGCGGGTGGCGTCATCGCCGGGGGACATACTCTGGAGGACGAAGAGCCGAAGTACGGTCTGGCGGTGGTGGGATTCGTGCATCCAGAGGAGGTCACCACCAAGGTCGGAGCGCAGCCGGGTGACGTGCTATTCCTGACCAAACCCCTCGGTGTGGGTATCATCACTACGGCGGCCAAGGGAGGAGTCGCTCAAGAGGCGCACCTGAGGGGCGCGGTGGAGCAGATGCTGACACTCAGTCGCAGGCCAGCACAACTGATGAAGCAGGTCGATGTCCACGCCGTGACCGACATCACCGGCTTCGCGCTGCTGGGCCACGCCTACGAGGTGGCTGAGTTGAGTGAGGTTGGCATGCGCTTCCCCTTCGACGAACTGCCGTTCCTCGAAGGGGCCACTGAGTACGCCAACGATTGGTTGTTTCCCGGGCGCGCGTCGTGCAACAAGGACGCCTACGAGGCACACGTCCGTTTCGCCAAGGGCATATCCGACGAGTTGCAGATGCTGCTCTTCACTTCCGAGACATCCGGTGGCTTGCTGATCAGCGTGGCTCCAGATGACGCGGATAGGCTGGCCGACCTATTCTCCAACGAGGAACAGCAGTACTGGATCGTGGGAGAGGTCGTGGAGGGTTCTGGCAGCATTGAGGTAGTCTAGCCTCTGCTCGATCAGCACGCCGTTCTGAGAGGGGAAGCTGATGCGGACCGCTCTCCTGGCTGACATCCACGGGAATCTGCCTGCACTCGAGGCCGTCGTGTCACATCTCCAAGAACAGGGAGGCTGTGGCGAGGTCTGGGTACTGGGAGACCTGGCGGTCTTCTGCCCCTATTCGGTCGAGGTTCTAGAGAGACTGGCGGCGCTGCCCCAGGCTCGCTTCGTGATGGGCAACACCGACAGGTACCTGGTGACCGGAAGGCGTCCCCCTCAGGTATCCGTGGAGGATGAGGCGCAGTGGAGTCGTATGCCAGCCTTTCTGGAGGAGAGAGATGCCAGCTTTCGTTGGACCGTCTCGCAACTGAGCTACAGGTGGTATTCGTTCCTGAGGGAGTTGCCCTTCGAACAGAGGGTGGAAGTGCCCGGCTGCGGAGCTGTGGTCGGCTTCCACGGTTCTCCGTTGGGCGACGAGGTGGGGATCTGGGCACACACTACCGATGACGAGTTGCGAGGGATATTGGAGGGCAGTGACTGCCGAATGCTACTCTGCGGACACACACATCGTCCGCTGGAGCGCGCCCTCGATGGAGTGAGAGTGGTGAACGTCGGTAGCGTGGGTATGCCTCTGGATGGGGATCGGCGGGCAGCGTATGCCACCCTCGACTTCGAGGATGGAGAGTGCCAGGTAGTCATACATCGAGTGGAGTATGACGTAGACGAGGTTCTGGCCAGGCTGGCCGAGGCGGGACACCCAGCCATGGACTGGGTGGGAAGCAGACTGCGCATGGCGGCCAGTCCCGGGTAGCGAGGAAGATCGGGCTATGCAGGTTGGCGTTATTGCTGCCCTCAGGGAGGAGATCGATCCCCTGGTGGAGCGCATGGCGGACGTTGAGACCTCGAAGTGGGGCAGGCGAACGGTCCATCATGGCAGAATAGGCGACTGCCAGGTCGTTGCCATAGCTGGCGGTGTGGGCAAGGTCAAGGCTGCGGCTTGCACGCAGTACCTGATCGATCGTTTCCGCGTGGAAGCCCTCATCTGTATGGGCGTCGCCGGAGCTGTCAACCCCCGCCTCGAGACGGGTGACATCGTGATCTCGGAGAAGACCCAACAGCACGACTTCGATCCCGGCGATCCAAGGCTCCTGAAGAAGTTCAGAGGGCGTTGGCTGGAGGCTGATGCGGAACTGGTGAAGCGGGCTCTGGAGGCCACCGAAGAGTCAGGCCTGGCCGATCGGTGCCATCTGGGCAAAGTGCTGACCGGCGATCAGGCCATCATCAGCCACGAGAAGCATGAGTGGCTGTGGGCGACATGGCACGGGGACTGCGTGGACATGGAGAGCGCGGCGGTGGCCGAGGTCTGTCGAATGAACGGGGTGCCCTGGGTTGTCGTACGGGCCATATCCGATTCCGCTGGTGAGGACGCCACAGCGGAGTTCAGAAGGAACCTGGCGCAGGCTGCCAACGTTGCTGCCAGCGTGACCACGATGATGGTGGAACGTATCAGGAGAGCGTAACCAGTGGTTGACCCTTGTCCACACTGTCGCCGGGGACGATGAAGGTCGCCTTGACGACCCCGTCTCTGGGCGCGCGAAGCTCGTTCTCCATCTTCATAGCTTCCACGATCACCAGTATGTCACCCTTCTCCACCGGTTGGCCTTCGGTCACGGGCACGTCGAAGATCAGACCTGGAATGGGGGACTTGAGGACAATGACCGCATCTTCCGAAGGCCGATCCGCCTTGCGTGCTCTCGCCACGCGCCGGGTTCCCTCATCCTCGACCCGGATGTCGTAGCGCTGTCCCAGGAGCAGGACTCGGTAGGTGCCGTCGCGCTCCTCGACGTGGACCTCGTAGGATGAGTTGTCAACCAGCAGGGAGTAGAGAGATGGCCCACCCGTGCTTTCGATGTCTGCGGTGTGCGGCTCCCCGTTGACGACGACCTCTCCTGCGTCGCGCAGGCCGATCTCGAATGACTCGTCCTCGAGACTGACAACGTAGGTCATCGGCCCACGGCCTCCCAACGCCCAGCCATCTTCCACCCGTTTGCTGGGGGACCCTGGCGGTGTGCCAGTGTGTTCACCCTGTTTTGAAGGCTCTTGTCGGCCACCATGGTTGCTGCGATGGCGGCCGCTTTCAAGAGTTCTTCCCTGTCCGCGTGTTGCATGGCGAAGCGGTTCTCCACGAACGTGGTGTCAAACTGGCCGTAAATGAACTCGGTGTGGTTCACGATCTGCTGGTGGAAGGGGATGTTGGTCTTCACTCCTATGATGCGGTACTCCTCCAGTGCCCGGCGCATGCGCAGGATGGCTTCGCCGCGCGTCTCGCCCCACACACTGAGCTTGCTGATCAAAGGGTCGTAGTAGAGAGACACATCGAACCCCTCGTAGATGCCGCTGTCTACGCGGACTCCAGGGCCGGTCGGTTCCTGAAGCGCGCTGATGCGGCCTGTGGAAGGGAGGAAGCCGTCGTCGGGGTCTTCCGCGCAAATCCGGCATTCCATCGCCCAGCCCTTGAGCTGGATGTCTTCCTGCCGATACCGCATGGCGCGTCCGGAGGCGATACGTAGCTGTTCTTTGACTATGTCCACCCCACTGACCATCTCGGTTACGGGATGTTCCACCTGAAGACGGGTGTTCATCTCCAGGAAGAAGAAGTTCTTCTGCTTGTCGAGAAGGAACTCCACCGTGCCCACATTTGTGTAGTCCACCGCTTGCACCAGGGCGATAGCAGCTTCTCGCATCCGGGTCCGGATATCATCGTCCACAGCTATGGAGGGTGCCTCTTCCAGCAGTTTCTGATGGCGACGCTGAAGCGAGCATTCACGCTCACCGAGGCTCACGATGGTGCCATGCTGGTCACCCAGAATCTGGACCTCTATGTGCCGCGCGCCTTCCATCAGCCGTTCCAGGTAGATGGCGCCATCTCCAAAGGTAGACTGCGCTTCTCTTCGCGCGGCAACCACAGCGAAGGGCAGCTCCTCTGGCGAGTGGACAGTACGCATGCCCTTGCCGCCGCCCCCCACCGCGGCCTTGACTAGCAGTGGATACCCAATCTGCGCAGCCACAGCTTGGGCTTCGTCCTCATCCTCGATCTCGTGGTCGGTGCCGGGGAGGATGGGGATGTCGAGCTGGGAGGCAGTGCGGCGAGCCGCTGCTTTGTCTCCCATGAGTTCCATGGATTCGGGGCTGGGACCGACAAAGGCTAGGCCCGCTTCCCGACAGGCACGGGCGAAGGCGGGATTCTCGGCCAGGAATCCATAGCCTGGGTGTATGGCGTCCACCTGGGCCTGCTTGGCCACAGCAATGATCTTGTCGATGCAGAGATAACTCTGTGTGGCCGGCGGTGGTCCGATGTGGTAGACCTCATCTGCATAGCGAACATGGAGGGCCGTTCTGTCCGCATCGGAATAGATGCCCACCGTACCAAGACCGAGCTCTCTGCACGCGCGCAGCACGCGTACGGCGATCTCTCCTCGATTGGCTACCAGTATCTTTCTGAACACCTGTCCTCTGGGGCGAATCTAGCGTCCGTCGCACGCCAATAGGTAGAACGTCGCTCTGCTCCTTCGCGGCGAAACGCCACGTATGATGCGAGGGTCATTATACGGCAACTGGAAACGCCGAGCAAATGCTGCGCTCCAGCCCACTCCTGAACGGTGCTTGCAGTCTGTGCTGTGCCCACCTTGGGCAGAGTGTTTGGAGGTACCGCTGGATCCGGGGTGGGCATGTGCGATCCCGGCGTATCGATGCCCCGTCACCATGATTAACACCCTACCGCCGCGAAAGTGACAGGAGCACGAGGCTCGTCCAGATCGAGGGACACGTGGCTATCGCTGGTGACGTGCGTTCCCCTCCGTTGAAGGGCACAGGGACCCGTGCTATAATGCGGTTTGCATCGGAGGGCGCTGTACACCATGAAGTCTGCGGGCTTGATCAAGGTCATCCTAGACTATGACGGCACGCTGACCGCCGAAGAGGAGCAGGTCGAGGAACTGGCGGAGAGGTCCATCGCCGCTCTCTCGCAGGACATCCTGAGAGTGCCCCTGCCTCGATTGCGCGAGGAGTACTCCCGCACGCGGGCTATGATCCTTGCTGAGCCCTACAAGTACTGGTGGGAGGTGAATGGAGGGATCGCTGCCTACGCCGATGAGGGTGCCTTCATCACCAACACGACCACCATCCAGACCATGCTGCGGCTGGAGCCAGCCTACGCGAAGGTTGTGGAGGAGTCGTTCCCAGGGGTCGAATACGATCCCATCATGGACTGCAGCAACTACCTCTTTCACACTTACACCTTCGATCTGGAGCCTCATTTCCGGGAGGCAGCCGAGGTTGTGTTGAAGGCGCTGATGGGTGCTGCGGAGCTGGAACCGGTCATCTTGAGCAGTTCCAAAGGAGACAAGGTCAGGAAGAACCTGGGGGCACTTGGGTTTGGACGGATCAGAGTGCTAGGCGATACCAGGCAGTACGAGATGGACCCCTCGTGGGGAAGAACGTTCGTTGATCCTGGGCAGGGCGAGGGCCAGATCTTCAAGGTCGACGACAAGCGCACCATTGACCTGCGGCGCCCGGCCTACTACGAGGCACTGATGAGGGAGAAGACGGATGCCGGCGGTCTGATAGTGGTGGCGGATACGTTCTCTATGCCCGGCGCTCTGCCCATGATGATGGGGATTCCCTTCGTGCTGCTCAGGACCTCATATACTCCATCGTGGTGTGAACGATACGTCTCGGAGCATCGCATGGGCACGGTGCTGGAAAACCTGGCTTTGCTCCCCGAGCTGGTGCCCACGCTGCTCTGAGCCGGTCAGGCGGGCTCGTCGCCTCCGTATTGCCCTTTGTGCTCCGATTGCTCCTCGAACAGCCGTCGCATGGTCTGAATCGTGTTGGCCTCCTCAGGTTTCTTGTCTTCCCTCAGTCGGGAGATGCGTGCGAAGCGGAGCGCAAGCCCTGACTCGTACTGGGGACTGGCCTGGATTTCGTTGAACAGGACCTCTGCCACTACCTGAGGTTCCACGAACACAGTGCCTCGTTGCCGGTGAGTCTCCAAGGCCAGAAGCCTCTCCGTCATCTGCTGGAACTCTGCATCGGTGAGGCCGCACCCGTCCAGTATGTCGTTCTACAACACTTTGGGCACTCAGAGCACCCCGCACATCCCAGCCGAGAACCGATTGGGGAGACGATCTCCGATTCCGTGACGCATACTTCTCGTCAGCGAGTTTACATGTCCCCGACGAGATGCTATACTGGGCTTAGTCTTGGGTTGAGGCCTATGGTGGGCTCTGAGCCCTGATGAATGCTGTGGATCTTGCAGCGGCGCGACGTGTGTTATTGCCTGGAGGTTCGTTTTCGGGTGACTGTGCGTCTTTCTGTCTGTGCGATACTGCTCGCCTTCTCCCTATCAGGCTGTGCGGAAGCACAATCCACGCCGGCTGCGTCCTCCGTGAGCACGGCGACGCACGACGTCGGTGAACTGCCCCCCGCGGGGGTCCCCAGCCTGACGTCTGGCCCTGTCCCCTCGCCCACGGCCACGAGGACACCACCCCCGCTCATACCACTGGAGATGTCTCTATCGTGGCGGTATCCGACCAACGAAATGGTGTGGGCCGTGGCGACCTCAGATCTAGAGGGGGATGGCCGGCAGGAGACGGTGGCGGGATCCTACGACAAGTACCTGTACGTGCTGGACGAAGACGGCCAGCTCCTGTGGCGGCATGCTTTAGGGGCGGCGGTATACTGCCTCGATACCGGCGATCTGGACGGCGACGGTCTGGAGGAGGTGGTGGCGGGTGGGGACGACAACCGGGTGCACGCACTGGGAGCTGGTGGAGAGTTCCTGTGGGAGTGGTACGTCGGCAGCCGCGTGGTGAATCTGCGCGTGGAAGACGTAGACGGCGACGGTCTGGGAGAGGTGATCGCCGGATCGTGGGACGGGCAACTGCAACTGCTGGATGGTGACGGGTCGCTTCGCTGGTCGCTGGTGGGCGACGACGGCGTGTCGGCGGTCGAGTGTGCTGACCTCGACGGGGACGGGTGCGCAGAGATCATCGCGGCGCACCGGGAGGGTCGCGTGTCCCTGGTGACTTGTAACGGGGAGCTGCGCTGGAGCCACGCAACTGGGGGATACGTGCGGGAGTTGACCACTGGCGACACGGACGGGGATGGCTCTCTGGAGATCGTCGTCGGTTCAGCAGATGGTCGGGTCTATGTCCTGAGCAGTGAAGGGCAACCAGGCTGGGAGTCACAGTTAGACGACCCCGTGATCAGTCTGGACGCGGCCGACGTGGATGGCGACGGTTGTAGCGAGATCGTAGCCGGCACGGGGCCTCACGCCCCTGAGGTGTGCATGTTAAGCGGTCGAGGGGAGCGGTTGTGGAGCTTCGAGATGCAGAAGAGTGTGTGGTCCGTGCGCGTGGCGGACCTGGACAGAGATGGGGTCCTGGAAGTCCTGACCGGGGCCGATGACGGCAACATCTACCTCCTCGATGTGTACGGACGGCTACGTGGCAGCTACCACACCGAGCGCAGGGTTCACGGTTTGGCGGCCGTGGACGTGACAGACAGCGAGTTTCTGGGCGTCCTGGCGCGTTCCGGGAACGACCTGTACCGGTTGGACGTAGCTTCAGGGCAGGGTTCCGTTCCAGAGCCACCCGGACACGAGGAGCCAGCGACGATGACCTCCTGGGTGGAGCCGCCGACCGGCGGTGGAGGCAGCGATGATGGACTTGTAGAGTTAGTGGCTGTGGGTGACATTTTGCTCTCGCGCACCGTGGAAGAGCGGATGGAGGTCTTCGGAAGCGAGTATCCGTTCGAGGTCGTGGCAGAGCTCTTGCGCGAGGCAGACTTGGCTGTGGGCAATCTGGAATCTCCCTTTGCCATCGGAGGGGAGCCCATAGACAAGCGATTCGCCTTCCGGGGGCATCCGGACCACGCGTCAGCTCTGGACTGGGCGGGCTTCGATGTGCTCAGCCTGGCGAATAACCATCTGTTGGACTTCGGTGAACCGAGCCTCACGGAGACCATCGAAGCTCTGCGATCGAGGGGAGTGGACTACGTGGGTGCGGGTCTCTCCTACGAGGAGGCGCGCCGCCCACTGATAGTTGGGGTGAAGGGGAGGAGGATCGCCTTCCTGTCCTATGCTGCTGCCCGGTGGAAAGGGTCCGATGAGGTGCCTACAGGGGAATGGATCGCTTTTGCTGATCCGGCGACCATACGAGAGGACGTGGCCCGAGCCAAAGAACAGTCCGATCTCGTGATCGTGATCATGCACCTGGGGACCGAGTACCAGCAATATCCCGACGAGGAGCAGTTGGCGGTCTCGCGAGCGGCCGTGGAGGCGGGCGCATGTCTAGTCATCGGACATCACCCCCACGTAGTGCAGGGAACTGAAGAATACGGGGGCGGCTTCATCGCCTACAGTCTGGGGAACTTCGTCTTCGACATCGACGTGCTGGAGGGAGCGCGGGAGGGAGCCGTGCTGCGAGTTTTCCTTGGAGATGGGGGTGTCGAGGCAGCGGAGATGATCCCGGTGAGAATCGTTGATGATGTCCAGCCGCGCTTCCTGGAAGGCGAGGGTGGGTTGCCTGTCGTCAGGCGCGTTTTCTAGATAGGGGACCCTGCTCGGAGACTCGATGGGGCAGGTTGTCCGGATGCGCGGGGTACACTAGAATAGACGCCGAGTGGGACGGAGGTAAGGCAGTGGCCAGACTGGGCCAGGTGCTGCGAGCGGCGCGAGAGAGCAAAGGTTGCTCCTGGCGTGACATAGAGGCCGCCACCGGATTGTGGCCGGAGTACGTCGAGGCACTGGAGAGGGAAGAGTACCACAAGTTCTCCAGTGCTGCTCATCTCAGGAGTGCGCTGCGACTCTACGGGCGCTACCTCGGCCTGGACTCGAGGCGGTTGCTTGCCCTGTGGCAGCGGTCCATGGCAGGGCAGCAGGACGCCGATAGCGGGGGGCGAGCGGCCTCCCCCGGGCGGTCCTACAACACGCTGGTGGCAGCGTTGTTGGCCTCGCTGGCCCTCGCGATCTGCGCTATTGCAGGGCTGTATGGCTATCGCTGGCTGAGGTCCGGCGGGATCGGTGAGCTAGCTTCTGTGGCCACGGGGCCGGGGAAGATTGCTCCTCTGCCATCCTCCACTCCCCTCCCATCACCCACACCGTATCAACCCATCGGCAGTACATCGCTGCCTCGCTACACGATCACGGCAACGCTGGACTACGCTGGACACAGCTTGGCGGTGGAAGAGCAGATAGACTACGCCAATCGTGGTGACGAGGTCCTTGACGACATCGTGCTCAATGTGTTTCCGAACTACACCAGTGGGATCTTCGCCCTGAAAGACATTCGGCTGGAGTATGGGACCGGGCCCGTGAGTGCGGCGCACGAGCTGGAGGGTCTGGCGCTGCGCGTGTCACTGCCCCGGGGATTGGAGCCGGGCCGCGTGATCACTCTGCTGGTGGATTTCACTCTGGACCTGCCTTACATAGACCCGGCGGACAGTTTCACCACGGGCAGCCTCGGCTGGTCGGAGAACGCCGTTGACGGGGGCCACTGGTACCCCGCCCTGGCGCCCCGTCTCCCTGACCAGGGGTGGTACACGTTTGCCTACCATCCCGTTGGTGATCCCTATGTGATGGAGGAGGCAGACTACGATGTCCGCATCTATGCCTCTGAGGGGATCACGGTGGTGGCGAGTGGCGAGGAAGAGAGAGAGGGCTCCCTGTGGCGCTACCAGATCTCTCAGGCCCGTTCCTTCGCCTTTGCCGCCAGCGATCAGTACGTGTCACATAGCGTAGGCGTCGGGGGTGCCACCGTGAC
The DNA here is from genome assembly GCA_964577995.1 of uncultured Anaerolineales bacterium. GTDB lineage: Bacteria > Chloroflexota > Anaerolineae > UBA7937 > B3-Chlor > JAUVXJ01. The sequence goes on along the minus strand of CAZOBP010000004.1, from coordinate 19,795 downwards.
CTCGTACTACTTCCCCGAGCACGAGAGCGCCGGAGTGGACGTGGCTGAATTCGCGGCCGAGGCCCTGGAGACCTATGGGGATCAGTTCGGAGCGGGCTATCCGTACTCCGATTTCCGGATTGCGGAGGCCGAGTTCGCCGGCGGCATGGAGTTCTCGGGCATATCGTTTCTAGGCTCTCTGTGGTACGGGACGTACCCTGGAGGGGTGCGCTCTCAGTTGATAATCTTGCTGGTGCACGAAGTGTCTCACCAGTGGTGGTACGGCCTCGTGGGAAACGATCAAGTGCGGGAACCCTGGTTGGACGAAGCTATGGCTACCTACAGCGAGCTTCTTTTCTACAAGTTGAGATATCCCGACGATCACCTCTGGGCGTGGGATTTCGACGTCTTCAACTGGGAGCCGACGGGTGCCATCGATGGCACGATCTACGATTACGATAGCCAGTCATCGTACATGAATGCCGTGTATCGCAGAGGAGCCGAATTCATCGCCGATCTGCGGCACACCATGGGCGAGCAGGACTTCTACGCCTTCCTCCAGGACTACTGTCGCAGCCAGACCCACTCGCTAAGTACCTCTGACGACTTCTTCTACATCTTGTCCCAGTACGTCACGGACGAAGAGTTATCGCCGCTGCTGGAGGAGTACTTCGCCCACCAGCAGGGTGAGGGTGGACCGTGAGGGGGCTGGCGAGATCGCCGTCCAGCCTCACCTGCTCCTTCCTTTTGTCTGTTCTGTTAGTTGGTTGCCTGGCCAGGGCGCCCGCACTCACCGGGACTCCCGCCTCCAAGCACCATCTCCCCACGTCCACAGTTGACGAGGCACCGTGCCTCGCCGTGCAGAGCGATCTATGGGCTGAGGAACAGCAGTTCTTTCCATCTCTCCAGGAGAGGTACCCCCACTGTGCAGCAGGGCCGGTGGACGGTGCTGCTGATGCTTTGGAGCTGCTGCGTATTGGCCAATCCAGGCTGGCCATCGTGAGCGGGCAAGCTCCCGAAGAGATGGCCGAACTTCTACGAACTGAGCCCTTCGCCCTGGTCTGCAACACAGCCTGTCCGCTCGAGGACGTGTCGATGGAGTGGTTAAGGGACATATACGCCGAGGCAGGAGAGTATCGCCCCGTGGTCGTCCAGGATGGTCTGGCAGCCAAGGAACTCCTGGACATCGAGCAGATTGCAGAGCAAGCGGTCCATGTCTCGTCTTGGGCGGAGGCGAGATCGGCCGTGGAGCACGATAGGTGGACTCTGGCCATGCTCCCCTGGAGACACGTCGACTTTCACGTTCGCGCTGTGGCTATTGACGGTCATTCCATAGACTCTCAGACGATCGAGGAGTACCCCTACCGGCGACTCTGGTGGTTGGTGGGAGACCTGGAAGGCAACGACAGTCTGGCTGAGGAGATCCGAGAAGGACTAGCGCGGGAGGTCGAGCCATTGGTCAGCTTGGTGGCGGTGGGCGACGTGATGCTGGGGCGAGGTGTCGGCCACATGATCGATGCCAACGGCCCGTCGTATCCGTTTCTTCGCACTCGGGATCTGATCAGGCGGGCAGACGTGGCCTTCGCTAACCTGGAGAGCCCCATCACCTCGCGAGGCGTTCCCCAGGGTGCGATCTCCCTCAGGGCCGATCCCTCAGTGGCGGAAGGGCTGGCCGAGGCGGGGTTTGACATAGTGTCGCTGGCCAACAACCACATCCTCGACTATGGTGAGGTGGGCCTGCTCGACACAGAGGACGCCTTGGAGAAGATGGGCATCCTTTACGCAGGGCTGGAGCAGGCCACCAGGGAAGCGTCCGGCCCGGTCATGGTTAACGTCAGGGGACTGAGGCTTGCCTTTCTGGCCTACAACCACGTAGGGGGATACGACAGTGCGGCAGACGGTGAGTTTGGTGGACCGGACTATCTGGACCCCACGAGCGTCTACGACGATGTGCGGAGTGCCAGTGAGGAAGCTGACCTCGTTTTCGTGTCTCTGCATTGGGGGACTGAGTACCTGCCCGTGCCGGACGACTTCCAGCGAGAGATAGCTCGTGGTCTGGTCGAGGCGGGCGCAGATCTTGTGGTCGGACACCACCCTCACGTGATCGGTGCAGTGGGATCTTACGATGACGGGCTCGTAGTCTACAGTCTGGGCAACTTCGTCTTCGACCAACCCTTCTCTCGCGAGACCGCGCAGGGGTTAATCCTCTGCGCCTTGCTGGACGGCACGGGGCTGAAGCAGGTGCGTCTCTTGCCGGTGCACATCGGGGCTGGACAGCCCGCTGTGCTGCCATCGCCAGAGGCCAGGTCGGTCTTGTCAGACCTGCTTGAGCTTAGTGAGGGAGAGGGCTGGCTAGCGCTGGGGGCGGAGGTGGTCGCCGGGGGCGACGAGCGGCTTGAAGACTTGCAGACTGCCTGTAAGACCAGACTCGATGGTCAGGTGACGGTGTTGCAGACGTGTGACTTGGACGGAAACGGAGAGGGCGAAATACTCGCGGCAGCCGGACCGCCAGGCGGACCAGGGCGTCTATATGCGATCAACGAAGATGGCTCGCTGCGCTGGGAGTACGAGACGACACAACAGGTGAATGATCTGGCGTGGGGTGACGTGAATGGCGATGGGCGACCGGAAGTAGTGGCCGCCTTGGGATTGCTGGACGAGCCGGGCGCGGTCCTGGTGCTGGATGCCGATGGGGAGTTGCAGTGGCGCTTTGAGGTGGAAGCCGCCGTGCTGGACGTCGCTATGGGGAGTGTGGATGCCGACCCCACCATGGAGGTGGCGGTGGGAGAGTGGGGTGCCTTCGGGGACACGATCTATGTGCTGAATGGGGATGGGAGCTTGCGCTGGAAGTACCCCACGAATGGCTCAGTTTATGCGGTCTGGATTGGGGACCTGGTCGGCGACGGAAGGGGAGAGGTGATCGCCGGGGCGGAGAGCATCTACGCGCTGGCTGATGGGGGAACTCTGCTCTGGAGACTGTCAACGGGAGGTTATGCCGATCAAGTAGCCGTCGGCGCCGTGGGCCCTGAGGGCTCAGCGCGGATCTTGGTGGCAACCGGACACCCGAGCGCCGGTGTTTCGGCTTTGGACGTCGCAGGGCACCTTACCTGGGAGCATGGGGCGATGTCATCGCCTGTTCTTGTGCCCGTGGTGGACACAGACAGGGATGGGATAGACGAGGTCCTGGTCGGCTCGTCGGATGCTACCGTGGACTTGCTCGACGCCACAGGGATGGTGAAGTGGAGCTGTCAACTCCCCGGGCCGGTAAGCGATCTTACCGTCGTCGATGTGAATGGCGACGGAGTGCGAGAGGTTGCGGTGGCCACCGGCGACTACTTCTCTTCAGGAGGCATCTATGTGCTGGACATCAGCGATGGCGCTGTGCTAGGATTGTATGAGGGGCCTGACCCGGCCACGGCTGTGGCGACCCGGCCCAGCTACGACCAAGAGGGCGATCAGATCATTGCAGGCACGAGAGCGGGTGACGTATTCTTGCTGAATTGGGCAGCGCAGTGATGGCGGAAAGAGGACTGGCCGGTGGGGCGCTGTGCTTGGCCCTCGCCTGGTTGTTGGCGGGTTGTGCTGGTCAAGGAGCGCCGATCTCCACTGTGGAGGCCACTCAACCTGCTCATCCTATGGCTACCGTCGTGGAAGAGCAGGGAGTGCCAACAGCGATGGCGACGCCCACGGCGAGCCGGACGCCCGCGATTCGCGGAAAACAGGTGCTGGGGGAGTCTTGGGAAGGCAGGCTGATCGTCGCCCATTGGCTCGGCGCCGGCCCGCGCAAGGTGGTTCTCGTCGGGAACATCCATGGCGGCACAGAGGAGAATACGCATCGGCTGGCGCTGGACATGATCGCTCACTTCGAGGAGCATCAGGACGAGGTGCCTCGCGAGGTCACCTTGTGGATCATACCGACTGCCAACCCCGACGGTCTGGCGAACGGGACCAGGTGTAACTCTCGCATGGTAGATCTCAACCGCAATGCGGACACGGATGGGGATTCTTGCACTGAGAACGACTGGGTCCAGGACACCCACACCACGGAGGGCATCATCGAAGGCGGGGGAGGTTCGTCTCCCTTCTCCGAGGTGGAGACTCAGATACTGCGGGGCTTTCTGGAGGATGCGGAGGTGGCCGTATTCTATCACAGTATGGCTGGCCAAATCTTCGTGACCTCGTGCTCTGACCATCCTCCTTCGTCGGAACTGGCTCGTCGCCTGTCGGAGGCGACTGGCTATCCATTCGCAGAGGAGGGTTGGGCTTCGTATCCCGTCACCGGCGCCATGGTAGATTACCTTTCCGCACAGGGGGTAGCCGCGGTGGAGCTGGAGCTGACGAACAAGAGGGATACGGAGTTCGAAAGGAACCTGGCGGGTGTGAGGGCTGTGATGGGGTCGCTGGACGAGATAGGGGGCCGCGACTGAGACGCTTGCCGTACGGCTCGGACGCCTGAAGGGTGAAGACGATGGGACTCCTGATGCAGGAAGGGCTGCCTGAAGACTACCGTTCCGGTTTTGTGGCCGTGGTGGGCAAGCCGAACGTGGGCAAGTCGACCCTCATCAACGGCTACGTGGGTCAGAAGGTGGCCATCGTATCTCCGAAACCTCAGACCACTCGCCGAAGGCTGCGAGGAATCCTCACCTTGCCGGAGGCGCAGATAGTCTTCGTCGATACGCCTGGCGTTCACGAGCCGCGCCACAAGCTGGGTGAGTACATGGTGGAGACGGCGGCGCGCGCAATCCCCGATGCCGACGTGGTGCTGTTCGTGGTTGACGTATCAAGACCGCCCGGCAAGGAAGATCGCAAGCTGGCCGGGTTGATCGAGGAGTTGGCTGCAAGTCCCTGCATCCTGGTGATGAACAAGGTGGACCTTCTTTCGTCTGATCAGGAGGAGGCAGCTCGGGGAGCGTATCTGCCCCTGGCCAACTGTCCAGAGTCGGTCATGGCCTCGGCCACCGAGGGACACAATCGCGATCAGTTGTTGACTCTGATCGTCCAGCATCTACCTGCCGGGCCGCAGTTCTATCCGCCGGAGCAGATCACAGATCAGACCGTGCGCTTCATGGCGAGCGAATTGATACGGGAGCAGGTCTTGCACCATCTGCATCATGAGGTGCCTCACTGGGTCGCGGTGGTGGTGGAGGAGTTCCAGGAGCGAACGGAGAACATGACCTACATCGAGGCCACTATCTACGTGGCCAAGGATAGTCAGAAGGGCATCGTGATTGGACAGGGCGGCAAGATGCTGAAGCGCATAGGACGTGATGCGCGGCAGGAGATAGAGGGTTTGTTGGGCACCAAAGCCTATCTGGATCTGTGGGTCAAGGTACGCAAGCAGTGGCCGCGTGACGACGCTGCGCTGCGCCATCTCGGGTTTGTGCTTCCCAAGGAGGGTGCCTAACGGCGAGGTTCCGGTGGGTCGTCGTCCTGTTCCCACAGGCGAGGGTAGACCAGCGGGCCGCACTGTGCTATAGTTCAGTGAGCTGCTCGTGAGAGCGTCAGGACCTGGGGACGTTTGGGCGGTATGGCCGATTCGTGCGAAACGAACTGGCGTGGTGCAGGCGGATGATCGCTGTATGTGGTCTTTTCTGTGCCGAATGCGACATCTACAAGGCTGTGAGTGACCGAGTAACCGCCCAGCGCGTTGCGGACTGGTTCAAGACCGAGAGAGGCGTAGACGCAGCAGCGGAACATGTTCGCTGTGACGGATGCAAGGGAGGCAGAGAGAAGCACTGGTCTCCAGATTGCTGGATCCTGAAGTGCTGTGTCGATAGTCGGGGTCTGGAGTACTGTTGCGCTTGTGCGGACTTTCCTTGCCAGGGTCCGCGAGACTGGGCGGCCAATAGCCCGAGATACGCCGAGGCGGTGGAAAGGCTGAAGAGGATGGATATCAATCGGCAGAAGGCCTGGGAGCTGGTGAGCGAGTTCACCGAGAACCAGAACCTCGTCCGGCACATGTTGGCCGTGGAAGCGGCCATGAGGGCCTATGCCCACAGGTATGGCGAGGACGAGGAGTTGTGGGGCATCGTCGGTCTGGTTCACGACTTCGACTACGATCAGAACCCCGATCTGAGCGTGGAAGGGCATCCTGTCACCGGTGCCCAGATCCTGAGAGAAAGAGGCTGGCCGGAGGAGGTCGTCAGGGCGGTGCTTTCTCATGCCAGCGAATACACTGGCGTGTCTCCAGAAACGCGCATGGAGAAGACTCTCTGCGCGGTCGACGACCTGACCGGTTTTCTGGTTGCCGTGGCCCTGGTCCGCCCCAGCAAGAGCATTCTGGACGTGAAGCCCAAGTCTGTGCGCAAGAAGTGGAAGGACAGGGCATTCGCAGCGGCGGTGAACCGACAGCACATCGAAGAAGCGGCGAAGGAGTTGGACGTCGAGCTGAATGAGCACATCGAGATCGTGCTCGACGCGATGAAGGAGATCGCCCCGGACCTGGGGCTGGCTGGAGAATAGAGCGGGCGTGCTCAGGGCCCGTCCGCTCTCAATTTTCTTTCTGCTGAGGTCGGCGACGGGTCTGTGATCAGCCTTTGATCACGCCGAAAGGTTCTAGGCGGGCCACCTTACGGGCCAGACCAGCACCTGTCACGACCTCCACTACTCTCTCCACATCCTTGTAGGCCTGCGGGGCTTCCTCCGCCAGGCCAGCCATGCTGCCAGCTTGCACGGCGATTCCTCTCTCTCGCATCTCGCGGAGCAGGTCCTCTCCCCAGATCCTCTTCTTGGCCGCCGTTCTGCTGAGAACGCGACCAGCTCCGTGGCAAGTAGAGCCAAAAGTCAGATCGCGCGCCCTATCTGTGGCCACCAGGACGTAGGAGGCAGTTCCCATGCTCCCGGGGACCAAGACGGGCTGACCCACGCCCTTGTATACGTCGGGCAGCTCTTCTGAGCTTGGGCCGAAGGCGCGCGTTGCGCCCTTGCGATGGATGACCAGCTTCGTTTGCTTGCCGTTCACCTCATAGCGTTCGAGCTTGCCGATGTTGTGTGCCACATCGTACACTTGAGTGAGCTCCCAGGACCGGACTTTGCCGGCCAGCGCTTCCTCGAGTGCGCGGCGCACCCAGTGGGCTATGATCTGTCGGTTGGCCCAGGCGAAATTGGCCGACGCCGCCATGGCAGCGAAGTAGTCTTGCCCCTCCGGCGATCCGAACGGTGCACAGACCAGTTCCCGGTCCGGCAAGACTATGCCGTACTTCTTGACTGCCTGCTGTAGCACCCTGACGTAGTCGCTGCAAACCTGATGCCCCAGACCCCGAGAACCGCAGTGAATCTGGATGGCAACGTGCCCGCGTCGCAGCCCGAAGGTCTCTGCGACTCTGGCGTCGTACACCTCTACGATCTCGTCGACCTCTAAGAAGTGATTGCCTGAACCCAACGATCCTAGCTGCTGCAAGCCTCGATCCTTGGCCTTCTGACTGACCTTGGAGGCGCCAGCCTCGGTCAGGCAGCCCTCTGCTTCTGTGCGCACCAGGTCTTCCTTCGTGCCGTACCCCTTGGCCACCGCCCAGGCGGCTCCCCTCTCCAGAACGGCGTCAAGGTCTCGCCTCGAGATCTTGATCCCACCCTTGCCCAGGCCGCTGGGGACGAGGTGATACATGGCCTGGAGCACGTCCTCGATATGGGGCTCCACTTCATCTCGTTCGATGTCTGAGGCAAGTACGCGCACACCGCAGTTGATATCGTAGCCAATCCCACCTGGCGATATGACTCCGTCAGGAGGTCGGGTGGCCGCCACTCCACCGATGGGAAAACCATATCCCTGGTGGATGTCCGGCATGGCAAGCGTATATTCAACAACGCCGGGCAGGGTGGTGGTGTTGACGAGCTGCTCCATCGAGCGGTCGTGCAGCGCCGCCTGGAGGAGCAGATCATCGGCGTAAACGCGGGCTGGCACCCGCATGTCCTCCCTGTAGCTGCTCGGGATCTCATACAGGTAGTGATCGATCTTCTTGATGTCTTTTTTCTCAACCATGGTGGAAGCCTCCTATGCCGAGGGGTGTCCGGAGGCGTGCAACCCTCGCGTGGCCATGCACTTCTGCAACTGCCGATCACAGGCTGAGGGCCGGTTCAGGGTTCCGGCACGACCTGCTCGAACTCGGAGCAGGACATGGCGGTGAAGACTTGGCCAGGAGAGCCGCCTTCGCAGCCTACTTGGAGTGCTCGGCCGCGCACTCCTGGTCGCTCGTCACGACCGACTTGACCTGAGTCCTCTCACCTGACGACACCATGGACAGCAGTACATAAGGTTAGCACGTTCCCCCTTTCCGTGACTGTTTGCCCATCTAGGTGTCGAATACGATGGTGGTCGCGTAGCCGTCAGCCGTTCTGGAGACCTGTAGATCGTTGAAGGTCACGGCCTTGATTGCTGTTTGAGGTACCCACTGGTCCGTTCCCCTGGCGATGGCCTCGAGGGCATCGGACGAGGCGTTGAGGATGTCGAAATCGATGTACACCAGATCCTGCATCTCGTGGAGGTACAGCAGTTCGCTCAGCCAGTCGACCAGCAGGGTCTCGGCATCAACCGACCGCAGAGACAACTTCTGCTCCGCGCACGGCAGCGTGTTTTTCCAACGGGCTATCAGGCTGAACATGCCCAGGGCCGCGTTGGAGAGGAGTTCACTCCAGTCGCTGCCGTATACTCGCAGTGCAGCGTCCGCAACGTGTTCCACTTCTTCGAAGCGCACACGGGCGGATCTCATCCCAGGCTCAGCTCGTCGAAAAGGCGCCGCGCCCGGGCAACATCCGTCCTCATCTGCGCAATGAGGGCTTCACTGCTGTCGAAGCGCAGCTCTGGGCGGAGCCGCTCTATGAACTCCACTCGCAGCTCCTTGCCATACAGGTCTCCGGAGAAATCTAGGATGTGAGCCTCGAGGACTCTCTGTGAGTTCTGTTCGAAGGTCGGCCGGTGGCCTATGTTGACGACCGCTGCGTGGTTGACACTGTCCCAAGAGGCGCGTACTGCGTACACGCCGTTGGCGGGGACTATCAGATTCTCGCCCATCTCGAGGTTGGCGGTGGGGAAGCCCAACTGTTGTCCACGTCGAGCGCCAGCAACCACCTTGCCGGTGCGGTGGGGGAAACGTCCCAGCATACGGGCGGCCTCACCCACCTCCCCTTCGCGCATCAGCGCACGAATACTGCTGCTGCTGACCACTCTGTCCGAAAACGTGAGTGGTTCGAGCTTGAACAACCGGAACCCCAGCTCGTCTCCGAGGCGACTCAGGTGGGCCGAGTTTCCTCCCCTGTCCTTGCCAAGAGCGAAGTCCGGCCCGGCCCACAATTCCTTCAAACCCAGTCGCTCCACCAACGCTTGGACGAAGTCTCGCGCTGTCGTCTGCGCCAGTTCACTGGTGAACGGTAGAGCCACGACGAAATCGAGGCCAGCCTCGACTAGCAGATGCAGCTTGTCCTCCAGCGTCGTCAGGTATCGCATCTCTTTCTGGGGGGCGAGGATCTCGTTGGGATGGCGGTCGAAGGTAACCACGCCGCTGAGGTAGCCACCAGCCTTGGCGCTCGCCATCAGATTGTCCATGAGATGCCGATGGCCCAGGTGCACGCCGTCGAAGACCCCGATGCTGATCGCAGAGGGCTTGTCCAGGGGTGCATCGGGAAGATCACGCAGTGGTTTCATCGAGATTGAATACCTTTCTCGGTTGCCAAGTCTTACTCTGTCGATCGTACTGCAGCAAGGCGACGAACCTGCCGGAGGAGGAGCTGTAAGCGCGGCAGAAGGGCGCACCTAGCGGTTCGGGGCCGTGGACCTGCTGCCCGTGGCGGATCATGGTCTCCGCTTCGCCGTCCATCGTTACCGCTTCGAAACCCAACAGAGCCTCGTCGACAGGGTGGAGGATTTGCTGCCACTGACCGTCGGTGAGGCATTGCACCGCCTCGGTCAGGGATACTGCATCCTCCAGTGTGTATGGCCCGCAAGCCAGACGAACCAGGTGCTGCAGATGTGCCCCGGTCCCGAGAACGTCCCCGAGATCCGTGGCAAGAGCGCGGATGTAGGTGCCCTTTGAGCACTCTACCAGCAGTCGAAAGGTGGGAGGCGTCCAATCGGTGAGCCTCAGATCGTAGATCTCTACGGGTCTGGGCTCTCGCTCCACCTCGATCCCCTGGCGGGCGAGACGGTAGAGGGTTGTGCCCTGGTGTTTCAGCGCAGAGTGCATGGGGGGTATCTGTTGGATGTGACCTTTGAACCGGGACAGTGCTTCCTGGACATCTTCTTGGCCTACATCGAACTCTGGAACCCGTCGGGTCACTCTGCCTTCGCCGTCGCCAGTGTCCGTGGTCACACCCAGCCGTATCTCCGCGTCGTAGCGCTTCCGACCCCTCATCAGGAATTCGGTGACCCGAGTGGCTTGGCCGAGGCAGACGAGCAGGACACCTGAGGCTGCTGGATCCAGCGTGCCTGCATGGCCCACCTTTCTCAGGCCGGATGCCTGGCGGGTCCTGGCTACGACGTCGTGCGAGGTAAGGCCCACGGGCTTGTCCACGTTGAGGATGCCAGCGGCGGCTGCCCGGGCTGGCTCGACGTCCCGAGCCGACACGCCTCTGGATTCTCCTGCGCAGGCCAGACACGGTTCTCTGACCGCGCCAGCACGCTCGATGGTCATCTTGGCTATCCGGGTGGCCACGCCTGGCCTTCAGAGTCGAGCACTGCCTGGGCTTTGCGCAGCACTTTCGGTATCACCTGTTCGAGATCCCCCTCTAGCATCGCGCCTGCGGCCTGGGGATGCCCTCCGCCGCCGAAGTGGACGGCGATGGAAGAGATGTCTACTCCGGGTCGGGATCGGATGCTGATCTCGATTCGTTGGCTCTCTTTCTCAATGAACACTATCGCCGCCGAGGCCTCGCGGACACTAGCCAGCAGGTTGACTATGCCGTCTCCGTTGCCGAAATCGGCATGGCACTGCTCTCTCATCTCCAGGGAGTTCACCGACCACACGAGACGACCCTCGAGCTGCATCTGATCCAACATCTTGCCCCACAAACGGAGGGTGCCCAGCGATTTGCTCTTGTAGTAGTTCTCATTGACCTCGATGAGCGAGGCCCCCGCCTTCAGCAACTCGGAGGACACCTCCAGTGCGCGAGGCGTGGTGCTGGAGGTACTGAAGGACCGCGTGTCGGTAACGATGCCAGTGAGCAGGCAGGTGGCCAGGAGTTGGTCAAGTGGAACGTCCAAGTCTAGGAGGAGGTCAAAGATAATCTCGCTGGTGGCTACCGCATCGGTGCTGACCAGGTTGATGGTGCCGAATCCGGTGTTGGTCACGTGATGATCGATGTTCAGGAGCGGTATGTCCATCTCGAGCACGTGACCGTAGGCTGGGCCAAGGCGACCGCGGTCACTGACGTCCACGGCAATGATCAGATCGTGATCTGCGACTTGCGGCGTACCGAACCACTCGACGCCCGGAAGAAAAGAGAGTGTAACCGGCACGGGATCACTGCACGCGAGAGAGCAGTCCTTTCCCATGCTTCTCAGGGCGTGGGCGAGGGCCAGGGTGGATCCAATGGTATCTCCATCGGGATCCACATGAGCTATGAGGAACACCTTGTTCGCCGTCCTGATCATCCGCCCTGCTTCTGTTTTCATTCCTCGTCACTCTGCTCGCTAGGGTTCTCCAGGCTTTCCAGGATCTGATCTATCCGCAGGCCAGTCTCGATCGACGGGTCCAGATGGAAAGTCAGCTCAGGCACATAGCGCAGGTAGACCCTCTCTCCTAGCTGGCGACGCAGGTAGCCGCCTGCCTTTGTGAGAGCCTTCAGCCCTGCCTGTCGGTCTTCGGGGGTGCTGAGGAACGTGACATAGACGTGCGCATGGCGGAGGTCACTAGTGGTGTCCACACCGGTGACGGTCACGAAGTCCAGTCTTGGGTCTGCGACTTCCCTCTGTAGCAGTTCGCTGAGCGCCTCCCTGAGCAAGGCGTTTACTCTTCTCTGTCTACGCGTTGGCATCTCGCAACAGCCTACCAGGAGAGGAGCAGTTGTGGCGGACTGAACGGCTTGGGATCATCAAGCCACTCGCTCTCTCCTGTATATCTCGAGCACGTCTCCTTCTTCGAAGGTGTTGAAGTTCTCCACCCCGACTCCGCATTCCATCCCCGCCACCACCTCGTCGACATCCTCGGCGAAGCGCTTCAGCGACGCGATGCCACCCTCGTGCACTTGTTCACCGTTTCTGAGCACTTTCACCCGAGCATCTCTCTGCACGCTTCCGTCATCGACGTAGACACCTGCCACCCGGCCCACCCTGGATATCCGGAACGTGGCTCTGACCTCTGCGTGTCCGAGGACAACGTCTTCATAGACGGGTTCGAGGAGGCCCTTCAGGGCCTTGTCGATATCCTCAATGAGCTTGTAGATGATCTGATACCTGCGGATCTCGACGCCCTCGGTCTCCGCCATGCTGCGAGCTGCGGGCTCGGCCTGGACGTTGAATCCGATTACAATGGCCCGCGACGCGATGGCCAGGCTGACGTCTGATTCGGTAATATTCCCTATTCCGTCGTGAATGATCCTGACTTTCAGGTCCTCATCGCCTAACTCGTCGAGCGAGTTGATGACTGGTTCCAGAGCGCCCTGAACATCGGCCTTCAATATGACGTTGAGTTCCTTCACCGCGCCTGCCTGCATCTGGGCGTAGATGTCCTCCAAGCTCAAGGCTCTGACAGGGGCGAGTTCTTCGGCCTTCCTCTCTTCTGCCTTCTCGGCAGCAAGGGCACGCGCGGTCTTGTCGTCGCGCACGACTGTGAAGACGTCACCCGCCTCAGGCACGTCTGACAGACCGAGAACCACAACGGGGAAGGAGGGTGGGGCCTCTTTCACAGTCGCCCCGGAATCGTCGAACATAGCGCGGACGCGGCCATAGAGGCGTCCTGTCAGCATGTAGTCGCCGACGCGAAGCGTACCGTTCTGCACCAACAGAGTTGCTGATGGCCCTCTGCTTCTATCCAGCTTGCCTTCGATAACCGTCCCGGCGGCGGGACGATCGGGATTGGCGATGATGTTGGACATCTCCGCCACTAGAATGATCATCTCGAGAAGCGTATCGACACCTGTACCATCCCTGGCGGACACGGGTACCGCGATAGTGTGTCCCCCCCAGTCCTCGACAGTCAAGCCCAGATCTGCGAGCTGTTTCCTGACCCGCTCAGCGTCGGCGCGCTCCAAGTCGATCTTGTTGATAGCCACTAATATGGGCACGTTTGCTGCACGCGAGTGGTCGATGGCCTCTCTGGTCTGGGGCATTACACCATCATCGGCGGCCACGACGAGGACGGCGATGTCGGTCACCTGCGCGCCACGGGCACGCATGGCGGTGAACGCCTCGTGACCGGGGGTGTCGATGAAAGTGATCTTCTTGCCGGCGTGTTCGATCTGGTAGGCGCCAGTATGCTGCGTTATACCGCCCGCTTCGCCCGCAACTACATTGGTGTGCCTGATGTAGTCCAGCAGAGAGGTCTTCCCGTGGTTAACGTGTCCCATGACAGTGACCACAGGGGGTCTCGGCTCCAGATCCTCGGGTGCTTCCTGAGCGTACATCTCCCTCAGGGGCACCTCTTCAGGGATGGCTGGCGCTGCTGGAGCTGCGGGTGCCTCCTCGGCTTCCGGCGGGAGCTCCTGTTGTATCTCGAAGCCGAGATCGGTAGCCACGATGGCAGCGGTATCGTAGTCAACCGTTTCGTTGATGTTGGCCATGATGCCGCTGCTGATCAGGAGCTTCATAACCTCGATGGGGCTGACGTCGAGCAGATCCGCCAACTCCCTGACGGACAGCTTGTCGGGTATGCTGACTACCTTGTTCTCCTGCACCATGTTCCATCTCCCTTCTGACAGCCCTGCTGCGACCGCCAGCTTCTCGCAGCAGGTACCGGCTGTCCTGCGAAGCGACGATTAGTCTAGCGTCATTGGGAACGAGATACGCGCGCTGCGAGGCTTGGGCCAACGGAGGGTCCGTACCATGAACCAACGAGGGAAGAATCGAGGCGTCTTGCGAGGGGGGGTCCTGAGTTCGGCACTCGAATCTAAGGACTCACCGTCATCGCTCCCTGACTTGATTCACAAGGTACTTCCCAGTCTTTCACGACTCCTCTCTCCATGTACTCAATCGCAGTCCAAAGCGGCTGTATTCCCCGCGAGAAGAGCATGCCCCCATGGGATCGGCGCCGCTCGTGACTATCCACGAGCCAGAGCGGCGCTCTGTTCGGCCGATTCCGTTGGCAGCGTACGGCATCGCTGCCACAAAGCCTCTTTCTCTTCTTGTGCCATCTCGGTTTTCAGCGCGTGTTCAAGGAGCTTCTTGGTCAGAGCTGTCTCCCAACACGCTCTACTCTCGCAGAGATAGGCCCCTCGTCCGGGCTTCTTGTGCGTCTCGTCCAACTCCACGCCTCCTGTAGGCAGGCGCACGATTCGCATCAATTCTCTGGCAGAATGGACCCGGCGGCAAGCTACACAAGTGCGTTGCGGAACGTGCCTGCGAGGCCCCTGTTTACTCTTCCGACTCATCTTGCTCTTCGCGGTCTTCGGTGATCTCGGTCTCTTCGGACTGGGATTTCCAATCCTCTGCGGTTGTCTCCCAGTCTTCCCGACGGCGACCAGGCTTCCTCACCTTGCGCGCGATGACCTCACCCAAGGTCTCATCGTAGACCAGTCTCTTGGTCTTCCTCTTCTTGCGCTCCGGCTCCTTGTCTCCGAACAGCAACTCCTCGCTAGGTGGCGGAACAACCCGAGGCGCTGAAGGTGGTGGCTGAATCTCTACCTCTTCTTCCATGCTCTCCACCAGAGGTTCAACCGATTCCACTTCTTGGGTGGCTTCCTCCACGAGAGGGGATGGGGCGATCTCCTTCGCCACCTCCATCGCCGGTGATACCTCTTCGCTGGATTCCACGGCGATAGGTTCCTGTTCCGCCTCCTTAGGAGCGGTCGCCTCCTCGATCGAGGTTGGTGTCTCTTCGGCCTCTTCCGGTTCCGGAGGCTCCTCGACGCTCTTCAGTTCCCGGCCGAGGATGGTACGCACTTCGCGCTGCTGGAGGAGATCATCTATCTCCTGAAGTGACTTGGGTCCCAGTCCTCGGACGTCGCTGAGAGCATCGGTGCCCTCATCCATCTTGTCCAGTAGTTCGACGAGGCTGGTTACTCCTACGCCTTCGAGAGTATTCAGGACCCGGGTGGAGATCCCCAGCCGCTCGAGGGGCATGTCCTCGGAAATCTCTGCCCTCGCAGCCGCGCGAACCGCCTCCTCTTGAGCTCTTCGCAGCGCTCTTTCCGCCGCTTCTGTAGCGCCGATGATGTCTATCCGCCAGCCCGTCAGTTTGGCGGCCAGCCGCGCATTCTGGCCTTCCCTGCCGATGGCTAGGGATAGCTCCTTGTCCGGAACGATGACGGTGGCGGTGTTGCCCACCTCATCGTCCTCAGTGAGTTGCACCCCTAGAGGCCGGGCTGGGCTGAGGGACTTGCCGATGAACTCCTTATGGTCGCGGCTCCAGCCGATCACGTCTATCTTCTCACCGTTGAGCTCGCTGACGATGCTTTGGATCCTGACACCCCTCATCCCGACGCAGGCGCCGACGGGGTCTATTCCCTGCTGAACGGCTGCCACGGCAACCTTGGTGCGAGAGCCTGCCTCACGGGCGATGGCCTTGATCTCCACCAAGCCGTTGTAGATCTCTGGCACTTCCACTTCGAGCAGACGACGAAGCATATCCGGGTGGCTGCGTGAAGCGATGATCTCCGGCCCGCGACTGGTCTTGTTCACCTCCAGAATGAGCACCCGGAGCTTCTGCCTGATGAAGTACCGCTCGTTGGGCACCTGCTGGCTGCGAGGAATGAGGGCTTCGATGCGCCCCAGGTTGATGGTGATGCCCCTGGAGTCCATGCTGTGTACGGTACCGCCAACTATCTCGCCCTCTCGCCCGACGTAGGAATCGTACAGTGCGTCACGCTCAGCTTCTCTGATGCGCTGGAGGATCACCTGCTTCGCCGTCTGCGCAGCGATCCGACCGAAGTCCGGCGGATTGGCCTCCACGTAGACGATCTCACCAACCTCCGCATCAGGCTTGATCCCTCTAGCCTCCACCAGGCCCATCTGACTCTCGGGACTCTCGATCGTTTCCACCGCTTCCTTGCCGGTGAACATGGTGAGTTCACCGGTAGTAGGATCGATCTTGGCCTCCACGTACTGAGCGGGACTGAAGTCACGCTTGTACGCGGACGCCAGGGCCTGTTCAACGAGCTCAAGGACGACCTCGACAGTGAGCCCGCGCTCGGCACAGACTTGATTGATTGCCCTGATGAAATCGGTCTTCATCTCCAGTTGGTCCTTTGACCCACGGTTCACCGGACTGAGACTGGCCCAGTCGTCGCCGCTGAGGATACTGCCGACTCCCTCAGCCATCCACAATAAGAAAAGTGGGGCATGCCCACTTTTTCGAGGGGAGGACGACTTGTTTGTTATTATAGCACATTTCCCGGGATTCCGCAAGACCTTGGCGGGAGAATCTTGCAGACCGATAGGAGCGCCTTCGCTGGAATCCCTCGCTTTCTCCTTCAAGAGAGCTCAGGCCGGGCTGGGATACGACCCACCGTCTGCGCAGGATTGCGTCCGGCGGCGCGAGGAACCTGGAGGGTGTCGACAAGACACCCTGCGGCGACCTCTGGACTGTGTTATTACAGTCGTGCGTGAAGGCCACCTGTCTGGCGATGAGGCGGTCCGATCCCCATTGTCGCGGATGGATCGCAGTGCAGATCGTTGCACGTGTCTGTGAGAGACCTGAAGCCATCCGCTCGTAGGTCTCTTGGCTGGGGTACGAGGTTCGCCGGGTAGACGGTATGCGACAGGCTGCTGCGCTATCCCTGTGCGCAAGTTGCTACACGGCTTGTCCCAACAGGTCCTGGATTCCTCCCTCGACGCTCCCCAGGGGAATGATCGCCTTCTGGGTGGCAGAACGGAGCTTGGCTTCAACGCCTCCCGCACTGAGGCTGCGAGGACTGATGGTCAGTCGAAGTGGAATGCCGATGAGATCGGCATCGTTGAACTTGACTCCTGCGCTTTCATCTCTGTCGTCGTAGAGGATCTCATAGCCTCTTCCGCTCAGATCCTCATACGACGATTCCGCCGTTTCCAAGGCCTGTCTCTCGGTGCCCAGGGCGATGAGGTGTATCTGGAAGGGAGCAATGGCGGCTGGCCAGATGATACCCTGGTCGTCGTGTGATTGCTCTACCACCGTGGCCATGAGTCGCCCTATGCCGATACCATAGCAGCCCATGACCAGGGGGAGACTCGCACCCTCGGGGTCCAGGAAACGGGCACCGAGAAGCTCGCTGTACCTAGTGCCTAGCTTGAAGATGTGACCCAGTTCTATTCCTCTCGCTGCTTTCAGTACGCCTCCACAACGACCGCAAGTATCGCCTTCCTGCACGGCGGCGATGTCACCCAATACGTCGACCTCGAAGTCGCGCGGGTAGTTGACGTTGCGCAGGTGGTGGCCCTCCTTGTTGGCGCCAGCGACGAAGTTGCTGCCCCATTCTATGGATTCGTCGGCCACAGTCCTGAATGTCCCGCCGCAACCTACCGGCGATGCATAACCTGCCACTATTCCAGCCTCATCCACCTCGTCCTGGGTGGCCAGTCTCAGCTCGGTGGCCCCCAACAGATGGGCGAGTTTTGTCTCGTTAACCTCCAGATCTCCTCGAATGACGACGAAGACCACTTCGCCTCCGGCTGCGTAGAACAGGGCCTTGAGCGTTTGCTCCGGCTTCACACCGAGGTAGGCAGCTACGTCCTCGATGGTAGTCATCTCTGGGGTGGCGACCTCTTGGAGGCGCTCAGGTTTCTCGGTGGTGGATGAGTCCCTCTCGGCTTGAGCGCTGTCCGCGTTGGCCGCGTATCCACACTCGCTACACGAAATCAAGGTGTCCGCACCAGCGTCGTTCAAGGCCATGAACTCGTGGGAGGCAGCCCCGCCCATCAAGCCCGGATCCGCCTCGACGGGGACGACTCTCACGCCGCAGCGTTGGAAGACGTTGAGATATGCCTGGTACACACGGGGGTAGAAGGAGTCTAGATCAGCCTGGTCAGCGTGGAAGCTGTAGCCGTCTTTCATGGTGAACTCGCGTGCCCTGATCAGTCCTCCTCTGGAGCGTGGTTCGTCGCGGAACTTGGTCTGGATCTGATAGACCATGAAGGGCAGTTGGCGGTACGAGTGTATCTCGCGCCGGGCGAGGTCGGTGACCACCTCCTCGTGGGTTATCCCCAGCACGAGCTGGCGACCAGTCCTGTCACGGAAACGGGCCAGCACCGGCCCAGCCTCGGTGTAGCGACCTGTCTCCTCCCACAGTTCGGCAGGCTGGACAGAAGGCATGCGTATCTCCTGGCCTCCGATGGCGTCCATTTCTTCTCTCAGGACACCTTCGATCTTTCGGAGCACCCTCCAGCCCACGGGCAGGTAGCTGTAGATCCCGGTTGCCACCTGGCGGATCATTCCCGCGCGCAGGAGGAGCCGGTGGCTTGTCATCTGCGTCTCCGCAGGAGCCTCCCGAAGAGTGTTGCCGAAGATCTTGGATAGTCGCACGTCACGATTCTCCTTCTTGAGCGGCGTGAGGGGCCGACGGGACACCTCGAGAGCCACTCTTGGCTCCGGGGCCTGCGCGCCGGTCTGTGGTCCCCTCCGGGCGCCACTGATTCTGGCCGTGGTGACCGTTGTTGGCAAGCGCGGTCACGAGAGGGTTGACAAACTCTGGACAAGAACGTAGAATGTTTTCATTACGTTCGTAGCTAAGGATGGGTGAATGATAGTCGAAAGACTGGTCGTGGGCATGTTTGAGTGCAACTGTTACCTGGTAGGTTGCGAGGACACCAAAGAAGGGATCATCATCGACCCCGGCGGAGATGCGCCGCTGATTCTCGATCGTGTTGGACAGCTTGGACTGACTATCAAACACATCGTCAATACTCACGGGCACATAGATCACATCGCGGCCAACCGCCCTGTGAAAGAGGCTACAGGTGCAGAGATAGCGATTCACAAGGATGACGCGGAGTGGCTGGTGACGGATCAAGGGAGCTACGCCCGCATGCTTGGCGTTCTGTCTCCTGGTCCGGCCGCCGACGTGCTGCTCACTGAGGGTGACGAGATCTCCTTCGGGGATCACAGCCTTCAGGTCATCCATACGCCGGGGCACAGCCTGGGTGGCATCTCCCTCGTTGGTGACGGCATGGTCTTCTGCGGAGACACCCTCTTTGCCATGGGGGTGGGGCGAGTCGATCTGCCCGGAGGGAGCTGGGAGACTCTGATGCAAAGCATCCAGACCCGGCTCTTCACCATGCCCGATGACACGGTCGCATACACGGGCCATGGTGCGCCGACCACCGTAGGACGCGAGAAACAACTCAACCCTTTTTTCAAGTGACAGTTTACCACAGTTCGGCTCCTCGGGCCATCTTCGCGGGTGGTCTGTTGAGGAACTGCGAGGGACGTGCCAGTGACGTCGCTTACCAGCTCGGGACCGGCATTCTGAGGGCCGGAGGCGGGCGTTCTTTGAGTGGGCTCCATCCGGATGTGACTTGAGCTGAGGGGAGGAAGAGCGAACTGGCGACGGTTCGATTGTCGATACGGGTGTGTGGATCTCCCGTTGCGTATGGATCATCCTGGTGGCGACTGGATAGGAGGAGTGAGGGGATGCCCAAAGGTGCCAAGACTGGAAGGCGGGGAATGGACTGGACGATGATTAGCCAGAACGTGGCTCTCGGAGTGATCGTCGTCGTACTCAGTTGGACGGCGGTGGGCATGGGGCTACACCAACTGCCGTT
>CAZOBP010000003.1:0-74463 GCA_964577995.1 uncultured Anaerolineales bacterium | reverse complement strand
TGGACTGGGCGCGCTCGGTGCAACATGTGTGGTCTCCGTCGGTCACAACGCCTGAGTTGGTTCCGCCGGTTGCGGTCGGAGAGGACGGCAGGGAAGATGCACGGAGAAGGTGGAGCCCGTTCCCACCTCGCTCTTGACCTCTATCCTTCCGCCGTGCCTCTCGATGATGCCGTGGCTTATGGACAAGCCGAGGCCTGTGCCCTTGGGTTTGGATGTGAAGAAGGGATCGAAGATACTGGCGAGTTCGGAAACGGGGATGCCGTGTCCAGTGTCGGTGAAGCTCACAGCCACTTCCCCTCGCTGCTCGTCCCAGGAGGTCTCGATGTATAGATCGCCTCCTTCGGTCATCGCCTCAAGTGCGTTGATGATGATGTTCAGGAAGACCTGCTTCAGTAGATTGCTTACCCCGTCTACAGGAGGCGATGGTGACCTCTCAGTCCGATGCACGGTGATGTGCCCGTGCTGAAGCCTCTTGCCGACCAGAGAAAGCACGTCGTCCAGGACAGCGGAAATCTCCACAGGTTCGACGTTCTCCGTGGAGGGGCGGTAGAAATCGAGCATCCGTTGTACAAGGTCTATCAATCGCTGCACCTCTTCTTGAGCCATGGACAGGTACGTGCGTCGTTTGGCCTCGCTCAGAGGACGCTTCCTGGTTACCAGATGGAGACAGTTCTGGATCGCCTGCAATGGATTGTTGATCTCGTGGGCCAGGGACGCGGCCAGCTTCCCCGTGGCCGCCAGCTTCTCTGCCTTGACCAGTTGCGCCTGAGATCTCTCCAACTCACGGGCGAACTCGGCCAGCTCTGTATAGAGGCGCGCGTTCTCCACGGCGATGGCGATCGTAGCAGACATGGAGTTCAGTAGTTCCATGTCCTCTGCCGTGAATTCCCCGCCCAGTTTGTTGATCAGCTCTATAGCTCCGATGACGTGTTCTCTGATGATCAGGGGTACGCACAGGATGGAGTGACATTGTAGGCCGAACTCCTTGCTGGCTTCCTTGTAGTACCTGGGGTCCCCATTCACGTCGCGGACCAGGAGGGGTTCTCCCTCCTTGACCACCCACCCGGCGATCCCTTGCCCGACCTGGAGGGCGAATGGCGCCGACTGCTGTGTATCTCCGTGCAGGCTCACCTGGAAAACGAGCTGGCTGGTGGTCTCGTCCAGCAGCAGTAGGGAGCCGGCCTCGGCCTCGATGATCTCGTTGATGCCCTGCATCGCCAGTCGGAGAACTTCGTCGAGGTCCAGAGTGGAGGTCACAACGCGGCCTAGCTCATTCAGAGCATCCAGTTGGCTGGTTCTCTGTCTGGTTGCCTCGTGGACGCGCGAGTTCTCGATGGCGAGGGCTACCTGGCTGGCCAAGATGGACAGGAGTCTAAGATCATCATGGTCGAAGGGAGATTCCGGGGTCGTCTTGCTGGCGTTGAGCACGCCGATCAGCCGTCCCTTGATTCTGAGGGGCACGCAGAGGGCAGACGTCAACTCGTCTCTGTGCATGGATTCGCGGATCGCCCGGTCAACCGGGCTCCGGTCCGTCAGCAGCAAGGGCTCTCCGCGCTCCAGCACCGAGCCGGCAATCCTCTCTCCAACCTTCACTCTGGCGGCACCCACCAGTCCAGCCGGCAGACCGAGGGCGGCCTCCACGCAGAGTTCCTGCGTGCCTTCGTCCAGCAACATCAGGGACACCATATCCGCGCCCGTCTCACGCTGCACGACCTCCAGGATGAGTTCATAGAGGCGTTCGATCTCCACCTCGGAGAGAAGCGTCTCGCTGACCTGGGCCAGGGACAACAGGGGGCCGAGGTTGTCTTCACGCTGAGTGCCGGTCTGGGAAGTCGAAGGGGCTTCTGGAACCATTTGTGCTCTCCCAGTGTCGATATTATCACCTTTTGTTCCTTATGACAACCTATTATGTACAACGGTGCTGGTGCCACAAGGGTAACGCTCCCTCGACCGATGCGGAATAGGGTAAGGAACCTTTTCGATCCCCCCTGCGTCTTGTAGTCGAAAGGGTAGGACAGTCGGACACAACCTCTGCGAACTGAAAGGAGGCATAGGATGAGGACGAGAGCGGTGTTGATGGTTCTGGTGACGGCTAGCTTGCTTCTGAGCAGCGCAGGAGTGGCAGGAGCGGACGGCGTGGTGATCGTGGAGCCCCCACCTGGCGTGCCGCCTGCCGAGGTGCCCAATCTGGTCATCAAGTACCATCGCGTAGCGGTGGAGATCACCGATCAGGTGGCGACCACCGAAGTGGATCAGGTGTTCCTCAATGACACGCAGTACGATCTGGAGGGCATCTACATCTTCCCCTTGCCCGAGGAAGCAGCCATCTCGGAGTTCGCCATGTATGTGGATGGCGAGCGCTGGGAAGGAGAGATCCTGCCCCGCGACGAGGCACGCGCGATATATGAGGAGATTGTACGTCGCAGCCTGGACCCCGCCCTGCTGGAGTACGTGGGCAGGGACACCTTCAAGGCCAGCATCTTCCCCATTGAGCCGGGCGACGAGCGGAGGGTCGAGTTGGCGTATACGCAGATCCTCGAGAACGAGGGCGGCTTGGTCAAGTATGTCTATCCGCTCGACACCGAACGATTCTCGGCTCGTCCGCTGGAGGAGGTGATCATCTCGGTGCGGGTGGAATCAGCCCAGCCCATCAGGGCCATCTACTCGCCGAGCCACGACGTGGCTGTAGATCGTGTGGATGAGCACACGGTCAACGTCAGCTTCGAGGCCTCCGACGTGCTGCCGGACCGCGATTTCGAGCTGTACTACACCTTGTCCGAAAACGAGTTCGGGCTCAACCTGCTGAGTTACCGCGAGAGCGGAGAGGACGGCTTCTTCCTGCTCCTCGTGGCACCGCAGGTGGACGTGGACGAGGGAGAGGTGGTGGCCAAGGACGTGATCTTCGTGCTGGACACCTCAGGGAGTATGGCGGATGAGAAGATCGAACAGGCCAAGGATGCTTTGGAGTACATCCTGGATCACTTGAACCCCGAGGACCGCTTCAACATCGTGGCCTTCAGCACCGGGGTGAGGGTCTATGCCCGGGAGCCAGAGCCGGCGACAGCAGCCGATGAGGCTTGGAGATTCATCGACGATCTGAGGGCAGTGGGGGGCACCAACATCGACTTGGCCCTGGCCGAGGCCCTGGCCATGGCCGACGGCGAGCGCCCGCAGATCGTCATCTTTCTTACGGACGGGTTGCCCACCGAGGGGGTTACCGAAGCAGACAGGATCATCGCCAACGTCAGCCGCCAGGCTTCGGAGAACGTGCGGGTCTTCACCTTCGGTGTGGGCGACGACGTGAACACCTTCCTCCTGGATACCGTCGCTCAGGACAACCGGGGCGCTAGCTCCTACGTCCGTCCCTACGAGAGCATCGAGGAAGAGGTTTCCACCTTCTATGCCAAGATCAGCACGCCCCTCCTGTCCGACATAGAACTGGATTTCGGGGACCTGCGAGTCGAGGAGAGTTACCCCTATCCGCTGCCGGATCTCTTCGCAGGGACGCAACTCGTAGTCGTGGGGCGGTACCGGGAAGGCGGACGCACGGACGTGATACTGAGCGGGCAGGTGAACGGTGAGGAGCAGGAGTTCGTGTACGAGAACCTCAGCTTCTCCGAGAGAGGAGGTGACGAGTTCATCCCCAGGCTGTGGGCGACCCGCAAGATCGGCTACCTGCTCAACGAGATCCGGCTCCGAGGCGAGGGTCGCGAACTGATAGATGAGATCGTGGATCTGAGCGTCCGCTACGGGATCATGACCCCGTACACGTCCTTCCTGGTGGAGGAGGAGCAGGACATCTTCACCCCTGAAGGTCGGGAGGAGGCCGCTCACGAGATGTGGATGGAAGCCACAGCGGTCCCCGCGCCCGTGAGCGGCGCTGGCGCGGTTGACGACGCGGAGAACCGCGAGGCGCTGCGCTCCACGGACAAGGCGGCGGATAGCACCGAGCAGATCAAGTACGCCAGAGACAAGGTCTTCGTGCTCAGGGATGGTATCTGGACGGACACCACCTACGATGGATCCATGGAGACGGTGAAGGTCGGCTTCGGCAGCGAGGACTACTTCGCGCTCATCGCGGCTCACCCAGAGTGGGGCTACTACTTCTCGGTGGGCCAGGAGGTGATCGTGGTGCTGGACGGGACGGCCTATCAGGTGTCGGAGGGCAACTTCCCGTCGATAGACATCCCAGCGGCTGCGCCCACGCCCGAGGCTTCTGTGAGTCCCTGGGACTTCCTGGCTCAGTTCGTGGAGTGGGTGATGAGCCTACTGCCGGTCTAGGGAGTCAGTCGATCACTAGCGGAAAGAGGAAGAGGCTGGCTCAGCCAGCCTCTTCTCATTTCTTGCCTGGGTGGGGTTCATCCTCTCGGCGGCACCGGGGCCTTGGCGCAGGGCGGCCGTGAGCCTCGAGAACCCGCTCCGGCTACTGGTACCGCTTGGCGACGAGGGGCAGCAAGCTCCCGGCGTTGCGTATCCTGACCTCGTCTAGCAGGTACCCATCCGTGGGCATGTCCCAGTTGCCATAGAACTGGAACTTGATCTGGAAGATGTTGTTGAACGCCAGACCGTGAGACCTGGCCTCCTCTGCGAGGTCCACAATGTCGTGGCGGTAGCTGGACGGTCCGTCGTTGAAGGACAGGGCCTGGTACCAGTTCGCACCCTGGTCGTCGCTAATGAATACTCCGTCCTCGGGATGGTTTTCGTCGTTCCACTCTCTCCACCAGAAGTCGAGGAGGGCTCCCGCTTCCTCGCTGAGATCGAGGGTCAGAATCGCAGCGGCAGTGGCATCGGGTGAGTAGTTGTAGGGTCCTTCCAGGGCCAGGCAATATTCGCCTGCGTAGGGTCGGCAGAAATAGCACGTCTCTTCAGAGCCAACCGATACATTACCACGATTGGGTTGGTATTCCTGCCAGACGTCGTGCAGTTGCATGCCGGACTCGAAGCCATCGTAGAAGGGCAATGTTGCCACGCCGTGAGGGCTGGAGTCCACCCATACCGCATCGATGGTGTAGCCATCGGAGTCCCCGTAGCTGCTAATGGGTACGCTGGCGTAGGCCTGGAACTTGATCTGGAAGTGATCGTTCAGCGTGAGGCCGTGACTGGCCGCTTCGGCAGCCAGGTCGATGATGGGGTGGGCGTACCAGCTCACCGGGTCCAGGTCGAAGGGATAGACCTGGTGCCAGTTCAGACCCCAGTCGTCGCTGATAAACACCCCATCCTGCGGCTGAGTCTCGTCGTACCAGTCCCTCCACCAGAAGTCCAGATAGACCTCGGACTGCCCGCTGAGATCGATGGTCAGGATGGCTGCGGCAATCGAATCGTTGGCGTGCTCGAACTCGTTGTCGAGAGACAGCGTGTAGCTGCCCTCGTAGCGGAAGGTGGGGCTGGACACCCGGGCTCGACCGGTACCGGTGACGAAGGTGGACCAGCCCAGGCCCAGCGTCCCTGACTCGAAGCCATCGTAGAACGGGAAGGGAGCAATGGAGCCCATGGTGTAGAAGGCGTGGAGCCACTCGTCCCAGTGGTGATCGGCGGTGTACTGGAGCCAACCCTGATACCCGTCGTAGTTGTCGTCGTAGTCCTCTTCCGATTCCGGGAAGTAGATGCTGATGCCGTGGGCGTCGGGCCAGATCAACGAGCCGCACTCGTTGATTACCGCGCCATCCACTGCGTCCATCACAGCAGTGGCGGCGGTATTGATGGCGGCGTCGCTCACGTAGCTATTGAGCTGGTCGGCGAAGTCATACAAGTCTACGTAGTGCGTGTCCGAGAAGACCTGGGTGTTGGCGCGGGCAGTGGCTATGTCAGCGTGGTGGGTCGCCGCGCCAGCCATCAGGGCGACCACCAGATTGTCTACCGCCGTGTCGAGGTCCGAGCAGGGAGTCTGGAGGTCCGTGGCGGACATGGTGGGCTCATTGCCGTAGTTGGGGCAGTACCAGTCCACGATGACCTCCGCGAACTCGGCGGGGGTCATCTCCGGGATCAAGGTGAGCAGGTTCAGTACCTCATCGTAGTTCCAGCCCCCTGAAGGCTCGGCCCCCTGGGAGGAGACCCTGACGTCGGCGTAGGGTTTCAACTGGTTGTCGATCTCCGCGAGGGCCATCAGGGAGGCGTCGAAGCCCAGCAGGTCCAAAGGATCTGCGCCGCCGTCGGTGATGGTGCTGAGAGCGGTGCGCAGCTCTGGCATGGTCATAGCCGAGGTTGAGTAGATGGGGTTGTTGTCGAAACAGATGTCTCCCAGGAGGGTGTTCTCGGGAGGGTCGCGCCTCAACTCGCTGCCACGGTCCCAGATGATGAGGGCGTAGTGCTCCGCCGGGTAGTTGGCTTTCTCCGTCTGTACGAAGTCGATGAGGGTCTGGGGGTCCGACATGTCCTTTTCGCCCAGGTAGACGCCGTTGGCGGGATCGGGGGTCATGCCCTTGGTCACGTAGAACTTGTGAGTCTGGTCCCATGTGTAGACGTCCCCCAACGGATCAAACCAGACGACGACGTTGACCTCGCTGGTGGAGCCGATGCTGGACATCTCCAGGAAGTCGTCGATGGCGGCGTCTTCCGTGGGGCTGGGGGCGTCGCCGTTGAGATAGACCAGGAAGGTCCACTTGGGCAAACCGCTATCGCTGACGTCGGGGGCGTCCAGCTCCGTGGTGGGCGTGGCCGGATGGCCCAAGTCGTCCTCGGCCTCGAAGTAGTAGGTGTAGTCCGACCCTTCGGCCAGTCCCGATTTGGTGTAGCTGCAAATGACCCCTGTCGTATAGTCGCCGCTGCCACAGGCTAGAGTGAAGGGGCTGCCCGAGACATCTGTGCCGCCCTTCTCGATGTGCACACGGACGTAGTTGGGGGCATCCCCGTCTGCGTCGCTGTACTCGATGCGGTATTCGTAGTCGTCACTCGTGGTGCCGCTCTCGGGGTGAAGGCCGTCGGAGACGTAGTTGGTCTCTCCGGTCCAGCTCAGAAGTGGAGGATCGTTAGTCCCGGTGACGTCGGGGGCGTCAAGCTCGGAGGTGGGCGTGGCGGGGCTGCCCAAATCGTCCTGGGCCTCGAAGTAGTAGGTGTAGTCCGTGCCCGCTGCCAATCCCACCTTGGTGTAGGAGTAGATGGCGCCCGTGGTGTAGCTGCCACTGACGTAGGCCAGAGTGAAGGGGCTACCAGAGACGTCGGACCCGCCCTTCTCAACGTGGACCCTCACGAAGGATGGAGGATCGCCGTCAGCGTCGGTGTATTCGATGCGGTAGACGTAGCTGTCCGCCGTGCCGCCGCTCTCGGGGTGGAGCCCGTCGGAGGTGTAGTTGGTCTCGCCGGTCCAGGCCAGAGAGGGCGGGTTATTGGGCGGAGAGACATCAGGGGCATCCAGCTCCGTGGTAGGCGCGGCATCGTGGCCCTGGTCGTCCTGCGCTTCGAAGTAGTAGGTGTAGTCCGTCCCTTCCGGCAGGCCAGTCTTGGTGTAGGAATAGAAAGCGCCCGTGGTGTGGCTGCCGCTGACGTAGGCCAAAGTGAAGGGGCTGCCGGAGATGTCTGCGCCGCCCTTCTCGATGTGCACCCTGACGTAGTTGGGAGGGTCGCCGTCCACGTCGGTGTATTCGATGCGGTAGACGTAGCTGTCTCCGGTGCCTCCGCTCCCGGGGTGGAGGCCGTCAGAGATGTAGTTGGGCTCGCCGGTCCAGTCCAGCGTGGGATCGTGGTTGGGCGGGGTGCCCGAGTAGCTGGTGCAGCCATCTCCGCTCCCCGTGGGACCATCCTCCACGTTGTAGGCCTCGTCGTGGGCGATGGATTGGAAGCAGTAGCTGCCATCGCCGTCGGTGGGAATGAAGTAGAAAGTGCCGGAGGAGCCTGTCTCGTACCCTGAGGTCAGGGTCCAGCCGCCTGACTCGTAGTTCTTCCACAGCCTGACGTGGTCCAGCCCGCTGCCACCCGTGTCACCTGCTGTGTACGGAATGGCGATGTCCCCGCCGATCTGGCTCGTGGGCGGGCTGGCCGTGGACGAAGGATCCTCGTCGTCGAAGAGGAAGGTATGGCCACTCCCTGGAGTCTCCTCGTTGCCGGCGTTGTCCTGGGCCTTGGACCTGATGGTGTAGGTGTGGTCGCTCTGCCAGGTCACGTAGTCGGTGTCGTAGACCCAGGTGGAGCCGGCCCTCCAGGCTTCCAGCCAGACTTCGCTGCCGCTGGCCCAGGCGCTGCTGTTCCAGTAGTAGTTGTCGCTGTTCCTCTTGATGGAGGTGTGGACCTTGTAGAGGCTGGAGCCGCCGTTGTCGTTGGCCGTGCCGGAGACGTCGGTGAGGGAGTTGCGGTTGTCGCCGTCGCCGGGCACGCCCACGCTGGAGTAGGGCTTGACGTTGTCGTAGGAGAACTGGACCTGAGCGGGGCTCGATTGCAGGTTGCCTGCGTTGTCCTTGGCCCTGGAGCGCAGGGTGTAGCTCTCCGTGTCCTCCCAGGGCGTGCACGCTGGCTCGTAGTACCAACTCGTGGTGCCGTTGGCGGGGAACCAGGTCTCGCTGCCGCTCTGCCAACCCCCGCCGCAGCCATGCCAGTAGTAGTTGTCGCTATCCCTCTTGATGGCAAGCTCGATTTCGTACAACCCCGAGCCTCCCGTGTCACTCGCCGTTCCCTCCATCCTGTAGACCACGGTGAGATTGTACCACCCAGGTCCCGATGGGCGGGTGATGGTGGAGTCGGGGTTCTGGGTCTCGTAGAACGTGTTGCAGTCCCCGCTCCCGCTGGGGGAATCCTCCCAGAGGCCCGCGAAGTCCTGAGCCTTTGTGGCCAGGTAGTAGGTGCCCTCGCCGGACGGAGGGGTGAAGTCGCACCAGCCACTGGGGACAGCAGAGCAGGTGCCGTAGTAGTTCCACGTGCCCCCAGACTCTTTCTTGTAGTGGAGTTGGAGCGTCTGGAGGCCGCTGCCGGACCCGTCGCTGGCGTTGTATTCCACCGAGAAGGTGCTGTTGGCGTAGCCTGGACAGTAGACCAAACCGGACGAGGGCTTGCTGGCGTCGTAGAACACGGAATCGTCGCCGCTGCCACTGGAGCCGCTGGGCGGGTCCTCCTGATTGCCCGCGCCGTCGGTGGCTGATGTCTGGAAGTAGTACCTGCCCTCGCCGCTGCTAGGCCAGTAGTTGAAGGTGCCCGATGTGCCTGACTGGGGCGAGAGTCCCGAGTCGGCCCAGGAGCCGCCCTCCTTACGAGCGTACAGCCTCACGGAAGCGACCCCGGACCAGGTGTCGCTGGCCGTCCAGTCTACGGGCACGGGGCTGATGGAGGTGGTCCAGTACTCCTCAAAGATGCTGGCCTGAGATTGAGGATCGCCCCGGTCCAGGGTGATCGAATCGGAGCAATCGCAGACCGCTCCGGCGTAGTTCTTGAACTCGGCGTTGACCGTTTTCTGGCCATCGCTTCCTGGCAGCGTCCAGGCATAGGTGGAGGCGTAGTTTGTCCAGCTCGTCCAGCTTCCCCCGGCGTCCTGGAAGCGCATCTGCCAGACCCCAGTGTCCAGGTCGCTCGCCGACAGGTTGAGGGTTGCCGAGGAGTTTGTGGTGTAGGCGTCTCCGTTGTTGATGGCCATGGAGCAAGACGGCGCGCTGGTGTCTCTGTAGACCTTGAAGCTAGTGTCGGAGGTGGCGCCCTCGTTCCAGACTACGAGCCCGTGGTAGCCCGAGGTCGTGGCGGTGTACTCGAAGAACTCGGGCTGGCCGCTGTAGTAGGTGTCAGCTCCAGCCACGGCGTCGAAGCGATCCTGGTAGTTCCCGTTGGAGGGCGAGAAGAGGGCGATGCCCAGGTCAGCGTCGCCTGAGGTGGGGAAGACCGAGAAGTAGTATGTAGACCCGATGCTTAGATCTGCGTCCCACACGCGGACCACATCGTCTGAGCCCATGGTGAAGGGTCCCAGGGAGCCGTTGGAAAGCTCCGGGAAGCCGCCCTCTGCCCACTCGATGGGGTAGTCGCCGGA
Source organism: uncultured Anaerolineales bacterium (assembly GCA_964577995.1). Classification (GTDB taxonomy): domain Bacteria; phylum Chloroflexota; class Anaerolineae; order UBA7937; family B3-Chlor; genus JAUVXJ01. Next base: position 64,526 of record CAZOBP010000003.1, on the reverse strand, counting down.
GCCGGAGTAGGCCTCGGCCAGTGGATAGTAGGTGTCCGGCGCGCCAACAGTATTGCCGTTGACCAGGACGAAGTCGACTACATCGTTCTCGCCATCGGAATACGCCTCTTCAGAGGAGTAGCCCGAGTCGCTGTAGAGGCGCAGGTCGTAGTCGGTCCCAGCGGGCGGGTTGATGCCCGCCGCCTGCCAGTAGTTGTTGGTGTAGGTGAACTGGAAGTGCTGGGAGGGGTCGGGGGTGCCGTGTACCTGCTCCGCGTATGAGCTGAGGATGTATGGGGTGAGTGTATATGTAACGTCCAGGTAGGGAGTGTGCGAGCCCGCATCGCGGGAGTTGAATCTAGCGTACTTGGTGCCTCCGTACTGGTGGTCGCTTCTCAAAATCACACCGTAGTTGGGAAGCTCACCGCTATACCACCACCTGACGATGTAGGTCATGATCCAGCTCTTCCATTCGTCTTCTTCATCGCCCCAGATGGTGGTGGTCGTCGTGTAGCCGTCGTAGTCTCCGCCCGGGGTGGTCCAGGGGCTGTTCCAGGTGGCGCCATACTCGGTCCAGTCGGTGGTCAGTGCGTGAGTGTCGACCTCGATGTACCAGTCGTCACCAAGTGCCCATAGGTAGTCTACCCACAGGTACATGTCTGCGTCCTCGATCGTCGCTTCGGTGTCGTAGCCTGCGGGGATGCTGGAGAGATCGAAGTAGAGAAGGGCGCGCTCGTTGCAGACCAATTCGTCCTTGTTGCAGACCGTCAGCGTCGATCCACCGCCGTTATTGGTGTCTGGGGCATCTTCATCGATGTCGGTATCTCGCGTGGTATCGATGGACACCGTGGGGTCGATGACCACGGGATAGACCCGGCTGGGGTCCGCCAGCCAATCGTAGGGCACCTGTACGGCCAGCCGCGCGGAGCTTCCCGAGACCTCCACGATGTACCGCGCTCTGACGCTCGTGCCGGGGTTTGCATCCTCGTAGGCATAGGGTGCTCGCAGCCATAGCGCAGGGTGGCCGGCGTCGTCTCTGAGTTCGATGGAGCCAGGGGTGGTGAAAGAGCCTGTTTGCTCCGCTCCGTCCGCGTAGAGGCTGTACCCCTCAGGGAACTCGATGAGGCCTTCGTAGCTGAGGAAGGCTGGCTGCTGACCATCGTGGGATGAAAGGGCAGGCAGAACTGACACCACCACGTCGTGTTTGAGCAGGTTGTTGCGCACGGTGTAGTGATCGATGGTGCCGGGAAAGCTGCCAGAGTAGGTCAGAACACTGCCCCGAACTTTGGCTCCAGCAGGCTTGGAGTTGGAGACTACCCGCGAATAGCCGTCGTCGGCCACGTAGAGCAGCCGCGTGGGCTGCCAGGTCAGCCAGCCCAGGCTTTCTGGTCCGGCGCGGGCCTCTTCAGGGGATCGTGGGCTCATCTCTACACGAACCGCGGCAGAAGCGTTGCTGGACTGTTTGAAGTAGGCTCGCAGGCCGTTCCTCTCCGCAGCGTAGCGATAGGCACCGTTTTCCACAGTGGCGATTTCGGTGTCGCTCTCCTGCCAATGCCCCTGGGTGTCCAGGTAGTGGACCGCCTGTGAGCTGATCCTGGCCATGTAACGGCCATCGCCCAGGTAGAAGTGTTTCGCGGTCGCCGTTCTGCGGGACACCAGCTCCTGCCCCGCTTCAGGGGCCAGGGCGGTGGGCGAAAAGGGCAGGGCGAAGGCCGTACTTGCGGCCATCAGGACCAGCGCGATCACGGCGACGGCCAGGCCCCTGAAAACGCCCGTTCCGGCCCTTGAGCATGTCTTGCGCGACGTGAAGCGGCGAGTCATGGTCCTCACTCCCGGACAAAAAAAGACATTCCGACCCACCGGATCAGAATGTCAGGATACACTTACGCAGGCAGGCGCCGACCACGCCGGCGATAGTCCACTGCTTCGTGTTGACCAAGTCCCTCCACAGGAACACACGTCGTTATTCTACCATTTTCGAGCGGCAGGGTCAAGTACCCGCTACCTTGCTCAGCCCAGCGCTCTCCACCCGGACTGACTCAGACCCGGACTCCGCTCGCCGCACACGAAAGGGGACTACAGAAAAGAAGCCGGGGCAGTGTGGCCCCGGCTCGCGCACAGTGGAAAGGGCTGCTCTATGCCTTGGTGAAGACGTAGCTCAGTTGGCTGTTGGGCAGCGTGAGAGGTTCTGTCTTCATGGCCATGCCGATGCTGAGCTCCGTTTCAGGGATGTCCTTGGCGATGCGGCCGAAGATCTTGTAGTCACCGTAATCCAGAAGGGCGATGGAGTAGGGTAGATCGTCCTCGAAGCCCACAGGGCCGTACGTCAGCGTGCTGAAGCTGACCAGCTTGCCTGTGCCTGTGACCTCGAACCACTCTACGTCGCTGGACAGACACTCGGCGCAGTCGGCGACAGGGGGAAAGTGCATAGTCCCGCACTGCTTGCACCTGGTGCCCATCACCTTCCCCTGGGCCAGGTAGTCCACGAAGTCGTTGACCTTGGATATGGAGGTGAAGCTAACGGTCCCGAACTTGCCGAAGCGGTCGTCTACTTCTTTCTTGCCTTTCGCCATCTCATGACCTCCCGAGGATGGTAACGTTGCCGTAGAGGCCCACGCCGCCGATGTTGTGTACCAGTCCAATCTCAGGGTCCTTCACCTGCATGGGGCCCCCGTCCCCTCTGAGCTGGAGCACGACGGTCCTGATCTGGGACCCACCGGTGGCCCCGATGGGGTGGCCCTTGGAGAGCAATCCGCCGTCCACGTTCACGGGGATCTTGCCCTCCTTGTAGGTTTCCTTGGCCCCGATCAGCTCTTTGCCCCCTCCGGGCTTGGCGAAGCCCAGGTTCTCGTAGGCCATCATCTCGGCAATGGTGAAGCAGTCGTGCACCTCGGCCACGTCGATATCCTCAGGGCCGACGCCGGCCATCTCGTAGGCCTGCTTGCCGGCCTCGATGGCTACACTCAGCCCGGTGAAGAGGTCTCGCCCCGCCATGTTCACCGCCTCCGAGGCGGCACCCAGCCCCAGAATCCAGACGGGTTTCTCGCATAGCGCCTTGGCCTTCTCCTCGCTGGCCACAATAGTGCAGGAGGAGCCGTCGGCGTTGGCGCAGCAGTCGAAGACCTTGAGAGGAGTGGCCACCGGAGGTCTCTCGGGATCGAAGATCTGCTCCATGGTCACCGGCTTCCCGTAGACGGCCTTCTCGTTCATCTGCCCGTACGTGGCGGCCTTGATCCTGATCAGAGCCAGGTCTTCCTCGGTTGTCCCATACTTGGCCATGTGTGCCCTGGCGTACATGGCGTAGTAGGCGGGCATCATGGTGCCAAAGGGGGACTCCCATTGGATGTCCGCTCCTCGGCCCATGCGCTCTTGTGATTCCGCAGAGGAGATCTCGGACATCTTCTGGAAGCCCAGCACGCAGACGATGTCGTGAAGGCCAGCCTTGATCATCGAGTAGGCCACTTTGAGGCCCGTGCTGCTGGAGGAGCAGACACTCTCGACATAGAACGTGGGCTGTGGGGTGAGGCCAAGGTACTCGGCCATGACCCCAGCAGGAGACCTCTGCTTGTCATACTCCGGGGCAGAACAGACGATGGATGCATCGATGTCCTTGTTGGAGATCTGCGCATCCTCCATGGCCTCCTTGAACCCTTCGTAGGCAAGCTCCCTGATCGAGCCGGGGTATCCGCGCACGAAGGCGCTTTGCCCGACTCCAATGATCCCTACTCTTCCCATACATAACCTCCCGTTGCTTCAATGTTGTCCAGGCGGGATGTGCGAGACTCCACTCAAAGGTCAGCCTGGAAAAGGTTGCCATGGCGCATGAGATGCTGCCCCCGCGGACGAACCCCGTGCACACAGTGATCAGAACGGCAGTGCCCTTGCCACCCTGATCCTGGGACCGACTATGGGTTCGAAGCCCTACTCCACACGGAACTCCGCCGTGTGGTCGAATTCCCCGTCCAGGTAGATGTCGGCGTGGTAGTTGCCCGTCGACCAGAGTGCGTTGTTGGTCAGTGTAAAGCCAACATAACCGTCGCCCGCGGTAGAGGCGTCCAAGTCGATGTTCAGCTCGTACAGGAGGTCGTCTTCCTGAAACCACTTCACGCCGATGCTCTGCCCCTCTTCCAGGTCGGAGTATTCGACCGAGACATTGAAGTCATCTTCAGGGGCGAAGATGTCGGTCGGGCCTACAGGTGCGTAATCGTCGGCGAGGGAGGCGCAGACCACCGCTGTCTTCAGGCCTTCCCCTACGTCGCCAACACTGGCGCTGAAGTCGCAGGCCAGAATGGACGACGCAACGAGCAAGACTACGAGTAGGGCTAGCCGTCTCATGATTCCCTTCCTTCTTCGGATATTGGCCGTGCGGCAGATCATCGGACTGTTCGTGGCTGCGCATGGCCTGGCCTATGATAGCATATTGGGTGAGCAAGCTCAAAGATCAGGTTGCGACCAGTGCTCTATGGCCCAGGCCAGCTCTTCTTCGGTGGGCGTCGCGTTGCCTAGCCTTCGCACCACCAGGCCGGCAGCATAGTTGGCCAGGTGGGCTCCCTCTCCGATGCCCAGCCCTGCCGCCAGTGCCAGGGTGACCACGGCGATCACTGTGTCGCCGGCACCTGTAACGTCGAAGACCTCGGTGCGATTCGCGGCGGGGATGTGAAAGGGGCCTTGTTCCTTGCTGACCAGCGACATCCCTTCACCGCCGCGCGTGATGATCACCACCGATGACCCCAGCTCGGCCAAGAGCTTCTGTCCGCCTTCCTCGAAATCGGCATCGCTGGTCAGTTCTCTGCCTAGTTGAGCCTCGGCTTCGCGACGGTTACACTTCACGAGATGGAAGCCAGCGAACTTGTGGAGGTCGCCCTGAGAATCCACGGTGATCAGCGTGCCGCGCTCGCGCGAGACGCGAAGGGCGGCCGCGATGGTCTCTTCGTTCACCACACCTGTCTTGTAGTCCGACAGCAGGACCGCATGGACATGGGGGCTGATCTCCTCGAAGCGGGCTACGAGCTGGGAGACCACCCCACCGTCAAGAGGTCGCCTATCCAGCTTGTCGATACGGGCAAGCTGTTGAGGAAAGACCAGTGTGCCCTCGGCGACGACCCGGGTTTTGGCGGTGGTAAGTCGGTGGGGGTCCGTGACCAGACCGTCCGTCACGATGCCTGCGCGCTCCAGGTGCTCTGTCAGCTTTCGACCTGAGTCATCGCCGCCCACGACACCTATTTGATAGGCGGTGCTTCCCAGGGCACTGATGTTCTGAGCGGGGTTGGCTGCGCCTCCTGGCACGTGAAAGCGCCGGTTGAATTCCAGAACCGGAACGGGGGCTTCTCTGGATAGTCTCGTTGCCTGACCGACCAGGTACTCGTCGAGGAAGAGATCGCCCAGGACCAGGACTCTCTTGCCCCGCAGCCTGGGCAGTGCTTCCAGTAAGGCGTCTTTGTCCACCCTTTTCTCTGTCATGTTTCGTGACTCTGAGACCCTCGGGCAAGTGTATCACGGTCCAGCGGCAAAGTCAACGATTCCCCGACTCAGGATGGCCTCGGCGACCAGGCATCTGTGCCCTGTGTGCGCTTCGCAAACCTCGAGGGGTGCCGCTGGCACCGTCACGCCTACGCGTTTCAGCGCGCAGAAGAGGTGGCAGAGAGGAAGCCCCATGACGTTGGCATAGCAGCCCTGGATTCTCTCCACGGGACGGAAGAGTGGGTCCTGAATGGCGTAGGAGCCGGCTTTGTCAAAGGGTTCGCCCCTGGCTACGTAGGCCGCAATCTCGTCGTCTCCGTACCGCCTCATCCACACCTGCGTTTCAACCGCCTGCACGGCTGGCGCGTCTGTTGACGGAGGGAGGACGGCGAGGCCGGTGATCACCTGATGTTGCCGACCACGGAGAGCCTGCAGCACGTGCCGGGCCGAGGCAACATCCTCCGGCTTACCCAGGACGCGGCCCTCCAGCACCACAAGAGTGTCTGCGGCCACGATGAGATCTTCGGTGTTCCGGCCTGCCACCGACAACGCCTTCATCCGAGCCAGGTTCGAGGCCTGGCACCGTGCATCACCGCTCGGAGCAGTAGTCTCTTCCCCAGGGGGAATGGTGACCCTGAAGGGAAGACCCAGGAGATGGAGAAGCTCTCTTCGACGCGGAGAACCCGACGCCAGCAGAAGTGGTGTCATGGCTTTGCCACCCGCTGCCAACATGGTATACTCTCACCCGGGTGTGACCGCGCCTGGAACCCTGGGATGTGCCAGCAAGCACCCCTGAGGCCCAGCCCGTAGGTTGGGTCGCTCAGCGCGCAGTGCCGGCTGTGCACAGGAGGATGGTGTTGACGCGTGAATCGGAGCCGATGGGGGAACGAGCGCTCGTGCCTGTAGTTGACTTCCATGTACATATCATGGATCCCGCCCACCTACAGCCGTGGACGCAGGAGTATCTGGTGGCCTCCAGTGGCCGGGACATGGAGCACTTGGCAGAGCTCATGTCTTCGCCTGAACTCCTGGTGGAGATGCTGCGAGAAAACGGCGTGGACTACGCCGTCGTGCTGGCCGAGATCAGTCCCATCACCACCGGGGTGATAAGCAACGAAGCGGTGGCCGCATTCTGTCGGGACCAGGAGGCGTTGATACCCTTCGCCAATATCAATCCTTTCTTGACTAGCGATCCCGTGGTGAAGCTGGAACGGTACGTCCTCGACATGGGCTTCAAGGGGCTCAAGCTGTACCCCACGTACCAGGGGTTCTACGCCAATGATAGCATTGTCTACCCGTTGTACGCCAAGGCGCAGGAACTGGGGATCCCCGTGATGATTCACACCGGGTCGTCGATTTTCAGGGGCGCCAGGTTGAAGTATGGCGATCCGCTGTGGATCGATGATGTGGCCGTTGACTTCCCTGAACTGACCCTGATCCAGGTGCACAGTGGCCGGGGTTTCTGGTATCGACGAGCCTTCTTCCTGGCGCGTCTGCACAGCAATGTGTATATGGAGATCGCGGGGCTGCCGCCGCACAAGCTGCTTGACTACTTCCCCGATCTGGAGAAGAACGCTGGCAAGGTTGTCTTCGGGTCCGACTGGCCTGGTCTTCGGAGCATCGGGCGCAACGTGGAGGCTATTCGCTCTCTGCCCCTCAGCGAAAACACGAAGGCCAAGATCCTGGGCGGCAATGCGGTTCGTTTGCTGGATGGTGCCCTTCACGGTGGGTCTGAGTGAGTTGAGCGGCGCCAACTGCCGGCGCTGAGAGTACTGCTGGATGGAAGAAAACCATCATGCTGCAATGGAAACCTAAACGACTTCTCGGTGTTGGCGTAGGCGTTGGCGCCATACTGCTGATCCTGGCGCTGGACGCCGTGCTGCTGGGCACGGTGACAAGGCGGCCCTTATCCTTCTCCTCTTTCATCATGGGTCTGCTCGTCGCTTTGTCTTTGTTGGCCCTGGCCATCATCATCTATCAGATCTATGGGCTGGTCAGCTTGAAGTACCTCCTTGGGCGTGACAGTATAACCATCTCCTGGGCCAGACGACAGGAGATCATACCGTTGGCGGCCATCGAATCGATAACCCCGCTTGCGGAGCAGAGCGGGGCCATGGTGAAGAGGGGCTTCCACTATCCCGGCTACAACATCGGCAGGGGCCGCGACGAGGAAGGGCGCGACCTGCTGTCCTACTCGAACGGTCGTCTGTCAGATGAGCTGTTGATCACCACCACCGCCGTCTCGTACCTCATCTCTCCCGCCAAATCGACCGGTTTTCTGTCGGCGGTCCGTGCACGGCAGAGGCTGGGGCCCGCCCGGAAGCTCGAGCAGGTGAGGATGGAGGGGGGACTTGCGGGATTGCCGGTGTGGCGTGACTGGACGGCTCTGGCTTTGGTGTCGTTGGCGGCTGTTGCGAACGCCGGTCTCTTCGCTTACATAGCCTTTCGCTACCCAAGCCTGCCGGAAATCGTGCCCCTGCTCTCGGAGGCGGGGCAAGTCACGCTCATCGGGGCCAGGGAGGAGTTGTTCGAGCTTCCCGTGATAGGACTGGTAGTGGTTCTGGTCAACACAACCCTGGGGTTCGCCTTGCACCGGCAAGAGCGTCTTCTCACCTACGCACTGGGTGCTATTGCCTTCTTGGTGCAGATCCTGATCTGGTCGGCTGCGATGAGCGCCATTCGCTGAGGCGCTTCGAGAGCACCGGCGAGAAGCAGGCCGCTCTCACGGGCCGACGAGGGCGTGTCGCTGAAGCCGTCTGAGCAAGTCCTTGCGCCTTCTCTGAAAGATCCTCTGGTAGGACGCCGAAGTGATGCGGTCCGCGGTCATAATCAGGGCGTCCTCGCGGTTGTCGGAGTAGTAGCGGGGCCTCCGACCGACTACCTTGAAGCCGTACTTCCGATAGAGGTTCTGAGCCACGAAATTGGTGACCCGTACCTCCAGGGACACCAGGGTGGCGTCCAACTCGAGGGCCTTCTCGAACGCCGTGATCAGCAGCAACTGGCCAATGCCCCGTTCTCTGTGCTTGGGATCGACCGCTATGGTGCTGATGTGGGCTTCCTGAGCGGCGATCCAGAACCCACAGTATCCCACCATGGGGCGGTTGTTCTGCGGACTGCTCTGAGCCCAGCGCTGAATCCGCTTCAGCAGATGAGCATCTCGCGCCGGTGGTTCCTTCTCGAGCTCTTCGGGGAGTTGCCGACGCGCCACGAAGTAGTGCGCCAGGCGGTTCTGAGCGACCTCGTAACGATAGGCGCGCGCTGGCCAGGGGTTGGGAAAAGCCTGCTGCTCGATCTCCACCAACTCTGGGATATCCTCTAGCTTCATCGGCTCCACCACGTAGGGTAGATCAGCTCGGTCCATGGTCTTGCTCACCGATCTTGGGATAGTGCAGATACAGAGGTTCCAGACTCGCCACCTCGTCGCCCCCCCGTGTTCGGAACTGCTCCCATCCAAGTTCGGCAAGGTATGCAGCTCGGCGAAGACAGGAGGCACGAGGGGTGATGGCGGCTCGATCCCGGAGTTGCGCGGTCAGGGCGCGGCGCAAGGGCTCGTCTATCTCCCCACAGAACAGAGTCCGGTCCTCCGCTCGGTTGGAGAGTTCTTCCACTGTGACCAGTTGGTAGTCGGTGGTCCGTTGCCATCCGGTCTCTACTTTGTGGTACAGGGCTGCGCAGATGCGGCCTCTCCCAGCCTGAAGAATGGCACAGATGGGCAGTTGCTGTTCGTAGTGGGCGTAGGCCACGATATCCAGGGTAGGGATGCCGATAATAGGTGTTCCGAGGTACACGCACAAGCCTTTCGCTACACTCAGCCCGATACGCAGCCCCGTGAAGGAACCGGGTCCCAGAGCCACGGCCACTGCGTCCAGTTGTTGCGGCGACAGCCGCTGGTTGTCCATCAAACGGACCACAGTGGGCATCAGCTCAACAGTGTGGTTCATGGATGTGTGCCACGAGGATTCGGCCAGAGTACCCTGTTGTGCGTCATACAGGGCTACGCTGGCGAACTCAGTGGCTGTGTCGATGGCCAGGATGGTGGGACTCATGATCAAGACTCCAGTTCGCCTCTCAGGCCTGCGAGCAGAAGACGATAGGAGCCACCCTTGGACTTCACGGTGACGTGTCGATTGTCATCACCGGCATGAGCAAGGATCAGGTACAGAAACTGCGCAGGCAGGATAGACTGCGCCTTTTCCGCCCACTCGAGGAGGCAAATGCCATCACCGTAGAAATATGAATCGATGCCTGCCTGCACGATCTCTTCGGGACTGCTCAGCCGATACAGGTCCACGTGGTAGAGTTTCCCCTTCTGCCCCTGATACTCGTTGACCAGGGTGAAGGTGGGGCTGGTGATAGGCGTGGTGACACCTTGTGCGCGGCCGACGGCCTGGATGAGGGTTGTCTTTCCTGTCCCTAGCTCCCCTTCCAGGCAGATCAACTCGTGCCCATCAAGCAGCCGACCCAACACGCTGCCCAGTCTCTGGGTCTCGACTGGGCTGTGGGTGATGAAGCTAAGGCCTTCAGCGTCCACGTCCAAAACATCTCCCACGACTTGCAGAGGTTGGCAGAATTATATCGGCTTTGCTGAGGGTGAACAAGCACCGGCGACAGGGTACGGAGGAACAACTTGGGAGCCGTCGCCTCCTTGCGTCGGCCAGATCGAAGGAGCGAGACGGCGGTGCGAGTCCCGTGGTCGTGTACGACTGATAACCTCGGCTCGCGGTTTCTCACTGCGGCGGGACCTCACGCTTCCTGCCTGGCCCAACTAGTCAGACTCCACGAAGTGTGATACCATATTGGACGTTATGCGCTATCTTGTGATTTCTGACATACATGGAAACCTGACTGCCCTCGACGCGGTTCTCGAGGACGTGGGGATGGACACCATAGATCAGGTTTGGTGCCTTGGTGACGTGGTGGGTTATGGACCCTGCCCCAACGAGTGTATCGATCGCCTCAGGGAGTTCTCGGACTACCTGTGTGTGGCCGGCAACCACGATTGGGCTGCCATAGGCAGGATAAGCATCGCCGAGTTCAACCCCAGTGCCCAGGTGGCATGTCGGTGGACAGCCGAACGGTTGAGTCCAGACAACATCGACTACTTGGCGAACTTGCCCACACGGATCGTGGTGGGCAACTGCACACTGGTGCACGGGAGCCCTCGGGAGCCGATCTGGGAGTACATCATCTATCCGTCCACGGCCCAGCTCAATTTCCAGTTCTTCGATACGCAGTTGTGCTTCGCGGGCCATACCCATGCCCCCGCCATCTTCCGGGAGGAGACCGCGACTCGCAAGTTCGAGATCAGTATTCCCGTTCCCTCCAGCCCCATTCTGATCGACGAAGAGCGCCTGATCATCAACCCTGGTAGCGTGGGGCAGCCACGGGACGGCGACCCTGATGCCGCATACATGGTCTTCGATCCTGATTCCAAGAGCGTTGAGTATCGTCGGGTACCGTACGACGTAGACTCTACACAGGGACTCATGATGGAAGAAGGTCTGCCCGAGAGCCTCATCAGTCGACTAAGCTTCGGCTGGTAAGGGGTGACTGGAACTCTGGGGCCTCTAGATTCGTCTTACAAATAGAAAACAGGCTGAGAGGAGACCAGAGATGAGAACAAGAGCCGCTTGTCTGATCGTGATCGTAGCCATATCCCTGCTTGTCGCAGGGTGCGCAATGGCGGCCCCCGCGCCGGCCTCGCTGGCGCGAGAAGGCGAGGTGGCTGCGGAGATGGTGCCAGCCATGGTGCCCGAGGCGCCTCCGCCCATGGAAGAGTCGAAGGACATGGGTCTGGGTGCCGCGGATGCGGTCAGCGATCGGATGATGGTCCGCACCGACAGCCTCTCGCTCGTGGTCAAGGACACCGAAAAGACCCTGGAGGACATAGAGCGACTGGCCACGGAGTTGGAGGGATACGTCTCCAATCTACAGACCTGGCGCCAGAATGAGCAACTGGCGGGAACTGTGACCGTACGCATCCCCGAGGGGTCCTTCGACCAGGCTAGAGAGCGCATCAAGGAGCTTGCCATAGAGCTCGAGAGCGAGAATGTTTCGGGGCAGGACGTCACTGAGGAGTACGTGGACCTGGAGGCTCGCCTCAATAATCTGGAGGTGGCCGAGGGGGAGCTCTTGGAACTCCTGGCTTCAGCCCAAGAGACCCATAAGAACGCCGAGAGCATTCTGGCTATCTACAACGAGATCACCAACGTCAGGCAGCAGATCGAGCAGATCAAGGGCAGGATGCAGTATCTGGAGCACGCATCGGCTCTGGCTACCCTGACCATCACCCTGACGCCAGAGGAGATCGAGGAGCCTGTGGTGGAGCCGGGTTGGGAACCGCTCAGACAGGCGAGGGACGCCCTGCGGGCTTTGGTCAACGCCCTGGAGTTCCTGGCCGATGTGCTGATCTGGGCGGTGCTGTTCCTGCTGCCAGTCGCGGCCATCCTCGTAGCGCCATTGGTGCTGGTTTGGTTGATCTGGTACCTGCGCAGGCGCCGGAGAAGAGGGTCCAAAGCAAGCTAGCAAGCGAACCTGGCACAGAGAGGGGCGTGATTGCGGTCACGTCCCTCTTCGGTTTCAGGGGCTTTCATCCTTTTCCGGTGCTGGCGGACCTGTCTGGTCCTGTGACAGCTCGGTGTAGGTGGCGAACCAGTCCAGTAGTTCATCCGCCCTCCTCTCCCTCTGTTGCTGCCTCGCCCTTTCGCGGAAGGCGTCCATGCGGGCGAATACCTCCTCCTGGACGCGGCGGGGTTCGTGTACCCAGGAGAAGGTGAAGACCGCTTCTCTGCCTGCTGTCTCGATGACCACGTGTCCATAGTCGAGTAGATTGGCGATGGGGCCCGGGATCTCGTATCCGATGTCCTGGATCATGGACAGACTGGCTTCCCTGCGCTCCTCGCGCAGGCCCAGGGGCAGTCTCTCGATGTCTATGATTCTTTCGTTTGTCAATTGGTAGATGTCGTTGCGCCAGTCCTCGTACCTGAACCACACCAGGAACAGAGCCAGCGCACCTCCCAAAAACAAAGCGGCCCAGAACAGACCCTCGAAGCGCGGCGTGGGCGTGGCCAGCTCCAGCAAGGCTGCGGCGCCCAATTGCGCGAGGATGAACAACAGAATGGCTGTGCCAGCAACTTTCTCCACCAGCCTGAACCAGTGCTTCCTCCAGGTCACGACACCGCCGTCCTCCGTGCGCATGCGGGGTATCAGATAGCTACGGAGGGCGCTCAGCACACCCGTCGGCCGAGGGCTGTCACGTCGATCTGCCAGCGAGGGCTCCGACGCCGCACTGGCGGGCAAGTTTTCGCGGGCAAGAGGAGGTCCTTTCTCCGTTTCCGCGTGTCCCAACTCCACCTGCAACCTGTAGCGGATCGCGTCTCGCTCTTCTCCCTTGTCCTCGGCCTTGATGCGCTCCAACTGTTCGAAGAGTCTGTCCCTGATCCAGGCAGCGCTGCCCACCGTCTTGAAGACGATGCGCCCTTTGGCTCCGGCTGTCTGGATGCTCAGATCATTGAAGCCGAATACCCTGCCAGTTATGCCGGGCATGAGCAAGGAGATGTCCTGAATGCTCTCCAGGGGGGCCTCGTCGCGAGATTCCCGCAGGAGGATGGTCTTCTCCCGGTGTACCACTCTCTTGTTGGTGATGGCATAGTAGTCGTTACGCCAGTCGGCCCACAACCATAGGGTGACTGCCCCCGCCAGCGCGGCAACAAGCGCAGCGGCGACGTAGATCCACAGATTGGGCCAGAGAAAGGTGCGTCCGAGAGTGACGACGATGCCCAGACAGAGGAGAGGCAATAGAAGAACCCACAGACTACGGACAAAGGAATACACGTGCTTGCGGGATAGTGAGATCAGCACTTCTCCTTCACGCTGCCAGGGGAACCGCTGGCTGACCATCACCTCCCGGGCCTGCGCTTCCAGGGTCAGATTCTCCCTGATGGAGGGGACCTCTTGCATGAGCCTGTCGAAATCCTTCCCGTTCAGGTACAGGAACCTGGTATCCTCGACTGTTTGGACACCAGTATCTCTGGGCTGTCGGGTGAGCAGGGAACGTTCACCGAAGAAGTCCCCGTCTCGCAGATGGGTGATCACCCTTTCCTGGCCGTTCTCCTCTTTGGAGAGCAGGGCAACTCTGCCCGACTCTATGATGTAGAATGTGGAGCTCAACTCTCCTTCGAGGTAGATGGTGCTTCGGCGACGATATCGGGTCTGCCCCATGACCAGGGCGATTCGCTGGAGATCGTCGTCAGACAGTTGGCTGAAGAGAGGCACTCGCCTCAAGCGCTCGTAGATGCGTAGCGACAATGCCTCGCGTAGATGTGGATGGTCCTCCAGGAGCGAGTCGAAGTCCTGCTTGTCCAGGTACAGTAACACTGATGGTTCCTCCACCTCGACCGTCACGTCGCGGCGTTCGCCCGTCAAGAGCGAGTGGGTGCCAAAGCAGTCTCCCGACCGGAGCCGGGCGACGACCCTGTCCCGCCCCCGCTCGTCGCGGTTCCAGGCCCTCAAGCTGCCCGATACGACGATGTACAGGTTGTGGTCCGGATCGCCCTGCCGGTAGATGGTGCTCCGGGCGCGGTCCGACCTCTCCTTCAGCAGAGCAGAGAAACGACGAAGGTCCTCCTCGGGTAGGTCACCGAAGAGGTAAGTCTTCCTCAGTAGACCTATGCGGTGTTTCATGGCCCTCCTCACCTAGAGGGATTCTCGTACTCTGCTGGCTAGAGTCCTGCTCATGCCATCTACAGAGGATAGATCGTCGAGGCTGGCTTCGCGGATGCCTTCCAGGGAGCCGAACCGTCTCAAGAGGGCGCCCCTGCGCTTGGCTCCGATGCCTGGGATCTCCTCGAGCACGGAACTCAGGCCCTGTCGGCGTCGCAGGCCCTGGTGGTAGCTGATGGCGAAGCGGTGAGCCTCGTCGCGGACGCGCTGCAAGAGCTGGAGCCCGGGAGAGTCCAGGGGAAGCGTGATGGGCTGGGACTGTCCTGGCTTGAAGACCTCTTCTCGGGCCTTGGCCAGACCGACCGCGGGTACGTCGTCCAGCTCATATCCTGCCAGCACCTCCACAGCGGTGTTCAGTTGGCCCTTACCTCCATCGACGACGATCAGGTCTGGGATCTGTGCCCATGACCCTGAAGTACTCGCATCTGAGGCCCTGGCTCTGGCGAAACGGCGTCGCAGGACCTCATCCATCATGGCGTAGTCGTCGGGACGCTGGATGCCCCGTATCTTGAAGCGACGATACTCACTCTTGGCGGGCGTGCCCTCCAGGAACACGACCATGCTCCCCGTTGCCGCCGCTCCCTGGATGTTGGAGACGTCATACGCTTCAATGCGCATTGGTCGTGTGTCGAGCCCGAGCCGATCCTGGAGGTCAGCCAAAGCCGACAGGCTCTTGTCCTTCTCGGCCTGCTGGATCGCCATCAGGTGGCTAAGGGTTTCGCTGGCGTTTTCCTCTACCATCTCCAGCAGCTTGCGCTTCTGGCCACGGCGGGGGGTTCGCAGGGTGACCTTTCCACCTCGCTTCTCCTTCAGCCAGCGTGCGATAGTCTCGTCGTCCTCGATTTCCACCTGCAACAGGATCTCGGGAGGGACCAGCGCAGCGTGGTCATAGAACTGTTTGAGGAAGGAGGCGAGTATCTCCTCTGCCTCGACGCCATCTCCTCCTTCCATCAGGAAGTACTCGTGGCCCACCAGCTTGCCGCCGCGGACAAAGAACACCTGGACACACACCTCACCGTCCTGTCGGGCGAAGGCGATGGCATCCTGATCCACTGGTGACCCAGAGACTACCCTCTGTTGCTCGACCACTTGCTCCACGGCGTTGAGCTGATCTCTCAGGCTCGCTGCTCGCTCGAAGTCCATGCTCTCGGCAGCAGACTCCATGCGCTGCCGTAGAGAATCCACGATCTCCCCACTCTTGCCTTGCAGGAAGAGACAGACCTGGTTCATCATGTCTCGATACTCTTCTTTGGAGATCGCTCCGATGCAAGGCCCCAGGCACCGCTTGATGTGATAATAGAGGCAGGCGCGATCATCCGTTCCCGTTATCGTCCGGCTGCAGGTCAGGTAGGGGAAGATGCGCCGCAGTAGATCAAGCGTCTGGCGCATGGCGGAGGTTGAAGCATAGGGGCCGAAGTATCGGGCGCCGTCCCTCTGCATCCGCCGCACGACCTGGACGCGCGGATAGTCCTCCTGCCAGGTGATCTTGATGTACGGGTAACGTTTGTCGTCCTTCAGCCGAACGTTGTAGCGAGGACGATGCTTCTTGATGAGATTGCACTCGAGGATGAGCGCTTCCAGTTCTGAGTCGGTAACGAAGAAATCCAGGTCAGCCGCGCTCTCTACCAGGCGCTGGACCTTGGGAGCGTGGGCAGCGGAGGCATGGAAGTAGGAGCGTACCCGATTGTGGAGGTTGACCGCCTTGCCCACGTAGAGGACTTCATCGGTCTCTCCTTTCATCAAGTACACGCCCGGCCGCGCGGGTATGGAACTGAGTGTCTCCTTGATGTTGGGGATGGTCATCTGCGTCTACTCTGCTAGCTTCGCGGCACTGTCAGGCCATACGAACACGTATGCCATACATAATTGTACGCACGAGTGGCCATATTGTCAACTGTATTGCAGACGCCGGGGTGCGGAGATACGCCTCAGGATTGTCTTCGGGCGAGCGCGCGTGAGACCGCAGGTGTCTGGTCGGGGACGCGACCAGACATCCTTCTCATACAGGTCCTTGTGATCTCTCCTTGCGTGCGAGTCTTGCTGCGACGAGGTAGTTATGGTAGAATAGCTCGATGGATGACCGGCCCCCCGTGGGCGGTTTGAGGGGCCAGCCCCATCTTTTCGCCAGGAGGCGAGTATGGAATTGAAGCAGTACCTGAGAGTGTTGGTCGGGAAGTGGTGGATCATAGCACTGACCTTGGCAGTGACGGTGACCAGTGCGGTGGTTTTCAGCGAGGTGCGGGCGCCTACCTATCGCTCATCGGCCGTGCTTCAGGTGATCCCGGCGCGGTTTGACTATGGGCTGACCCTTGCTGCGGAGCAATTGCTCAGACAGTTCGCGAACCAGATTCACACCACTTCCATGGCTCAGCAGGTGATCGACGAGCTACAGCTTGACGTAAGTACCGACAAGCTGTTGGCCAGAGTCACAGTGGCCCCCATACCGGAGGATTTCCTGATCCAGATCGACGCGGATGCGCCCAATCCTGAAGAAGCGGCTGTTGTGGCAAGCGCCTTCGCCCAGCACTTCGTCGCTTATCACGCGGCTCAGATTCTGGACATTGACCGGGCGGACCGGGTGACCATACTCATCCTGGAGGACGCCAGGTATGGGTGGGTGCACTGGCCCAAGACCAAAACTCTTGCTGTAGCTGGAGGAGTGCTGGGTCTCCTAGTCGGCTTGCTGCTGGCTTTCGGGCTGGAGTACCTTCAGTCGGACGTACTCCGGTCCAGCGACGATGTGGAGCGCTTCGTGGGCGTGCCAGTCCTGGGCTCCATTCCTACCATGAGCTCTGGCGAGAGCAAGCGAGGATCCAACGCCAGGAGCAGATCTCTTGCCTTGCCCTGGCCCAGGTAGCTGGAGTGGGTTTCAGCCTCCTGGTGGCCAAGTCCCTCAGCACTTGTTTGCAGCGATGTGGGCGCGGCTATATAATCAGCTACCGCGCACGGACAGTGGAGGATTGAAGTCATGGTCCTAGATGATCGCTCGAGTAGTCTGGTCACGCTTACGACGCCTCGGTCTCCTGTCAGCGAGGCGTATCGCACGTTGCGGACTAACCTTGAGTTCTCCAGCCTGGACAAGCCGCTCAAGACCCTGGTGGTCACGTCTCCTGGGCCTGAGGAGGGCAAGTCGACCACCCTGGCCAATCTGGCGGTCACCATGGCGCAGGCTGAGAAGGAGGTCATTCTTGTGGATTGCGATCTGAGGCGCCCCTCACAACACGAGATCTTTGGCCAAAGCAACGACGTGGGGCTGACCACGATGGTCGTGGACGAGAAGGCGATGAGCCAGCCCCCTCTACTCGAGATTGGGGTGCCGGGTCTCCTGTTGTTGCCCAGTGGCCCTCTTCCTCCCAATCCTTCGGAATTGGTGGGCTCGCGTCGTATGCAGGAGATCATAGCCGCGCTGTCCGAGCGAGCCGACGTTGTCCTGTTCGATGCACCGCCGATCATCGCAGTAACCGATGCAGCGGTTTTAGCTTCCAGAGTTGACGGGGTGCTGCTTGTGGTCAAAGCGGGCGGCACCAAGAGGGAACACGCGCAGAAGGCCAAAGCCTTGCTCGACAAGGTCAATGCTCATCTGGTGGGGGCAGTGCTCAATAACGTCAAGTTGGACACCAGCTACTATAGCTACTACGCTGAGAAGAAGGGCCGCTGAGAGCGGAAGACAACGGGGGAGTGATGAAGGCATTGATCCTCAGCGGGGGCAAAGGCACTCGCCTGTACCCCATCACGTATACCAGCGCGAAGCAGCTCGTTCCTGTGGCCAACAGGCCAGTCCTGTTTCGCGCCGTAGACGCCATTGTGGAGGCCGGTATCACGGACATCGGCATCGTGGTCGGAGATACAGCAGCCGAGATCATGGAGAGAGTGGGCGACGGCTCGCAATGGGGGGCCTCGATCACCTACATCGAACAGGAAGCCCCGCTCGGCCTGGCTCATGCGGTGCTTATCTCCGAGGAGTTCCTGGCGGGCGACAGGTTCGTGATGTTCCTGGGAGACAATGTCCTGGAGGGGGGGATCGCGAATCTGGTCCGGGAGTTTGCCGAGAGCGACTGGAACGCGCAAATCGTCCTCACCAGAGTTGCTGATCCTCAGCATTTCGGTGTGGCCGAACTGAGAAACGGCCAGGTAGTGCGGCTGATCGAGAAGCCCAAGGACCCGCCGAGCGATCTGGCATTGGTCGGCATCTACATGTTTGACCGGCATATACTGGAGGCAGCCAAGAGCATCAAGCCCTCGTGGCGGGGAGAACTGGAGATCACGGACGCCATCCAGTTCCTGGTGGATCACGACTACAAGGTCTATCCCTACATCCACGAGGGATGGTGGATCGACACGGGCAAGCCGGGAGACATGCTGGACTGCAACCGGCTGCTCCTGGAGACTATGGAGCCCCAGAACCTGGGCACTGTAGATGAGAAGTCCAGCCTTTCGGGGCGTATCACGATCGAGAGCGGCGCGCAGATCGTCAATAGCACCCTCCGTGGGCCGATGATCATCGGAGAGAACAGCCGGGTCGTGGATGCCTACATTGGACCGTACACGGCCATCTACCACGACGTGCTCATCGAGAACACCGAGATAGAGCACTGCATCGTCCTGGAGAACTCCCGCATCACGAACATCGGGGCTCGCATCGAGGATAGCGTCATAGGCCGAAACGTCGAGATCTGCCGCTCCCCGCTTAGGCCAAAGGCCTACAGGATGATCATAGGTGACAACAGCCAGGTCGGGATTCTATAGCATACTGTGGGCCAGTCGCTCGCAGTACGCTGAGGCGTAGCGGAGACCCCGTCGAGCGAGTAATGGACGCATCCAGAGCAGGGGAAGAGCGAGCCAGGTGAAAGTCACATTGGTGAGTAGCGGGGGTGGCCTAAACGGCTTCCACAGCGCCGGCAAGGGCATGTCGGGGGGCTGGATTGGGCATGGGTTAGCGTTGCTCGCGGCTTGCTCCAAGGGTGCCGGTCACGAAGTGAACCTACTAGACCGCAGGGCGCTGCGGGACTGGGACCACTACCGCGAGGAGCTACGAAGCCGGGCACCAGAGGTGGCGGGGTTCGGGATGCTCAGTGTGGACTTCAATCCTGCCATGAAGGGCATCGAACTGCTGAAGGAAGTCAGTCCCGAAACGATAGTTGTCGTCGGTGGACCTCACCCCACTCTGTCTCCCGAGGAAGTGCTCAGTAACCCTCTCGTAGATCACGTGGTCTTGGGAGAGGGAGAGATCACCTTGGTAGAGATGCTCCGCAAGTTCGAGCGTGGCGAGCAGGTGGAAAGGGTGATCCAGGGACAAAGGCCGGATCTGGATCAGCTACCCTACGCGGACAGAGACCTCTACCTCAACGAGTGGCGCAAGGCTGGCTACGACTATGATTCCCCGGAGGCCCCGCTATCTGAGGAAACGTTGCCACCCTTCGTCACGATCATCGCTGGCCGTGGGTGCCGCTACAACTGTAGCTTCTGCAAGCCTGGTGAGGACATCCTCTTCGGAAAGGGCGTGAGACGAAGGAGCGTGTCGCACGTCATCGGTGAGTTGAGGGAGCTGCGCGAGAAGTACCACTTCAACACCCTGATGATTCACGATGACTGTCTCACCGAGGATCGAGCGTGGGTGACCGAGTTCTGCGATCGCTACGAGGCTGAGGATTTCAGACGACCGTTCTGGTGCCAGGCGCGCGTCGATCATGTGGTGAAACATGAGGACATGATCAGGCGCATGGCACAAGTTGGATTGGCCGGGCTCTTCCTGGGCTTCGAAAGCGGAAGCAATCGCGTCCTCAGATTCATCCGCAAGGGCACCACCAGAGCGAAGAACCTGGAGGCGGCGCGCATCTGCCGGAAGTACGGCATTCGCATTTGGGCCAACTACATGCTGGGGTTGCCGACGGAGACCGAAGAGGAGATCAAAGAGACGATCAGTATGCTGCGGGAGATTGATCCCGATTACTATAGCCCCGCCTACTACACTCCCTATCCAGGCAATGATCTGTATGACTACTGCATGGAACACGGTCTGTCCCTGGTTAAGGACCACGACGGCTACAGCCGAAACCCGACGGAGCCCAAGATCAGGGGGCACGACCCCGAGTTTCTGCGGTGGGCTCTGGCGGAATCACAGCGAAGAAAGCTGCGCAACGGAGTCGGTCGGAAGACGAGGTACGTCCTGGGTCGCTATGCGTCGCCTCGCAAGGCGATCTCCAAGCTAGGTAGGGTAGTGCGTGCCTCGTCTCGAGGGAGGGAGTAACATGGCGAGCCCACCAGGGGCCAAGAGCCTTAACTACGAGCGGGCCCTCCAAGCTATAGGCCGCCTCGCGGAGAAACAGAGGCTGCGCGACGTCTGCATCCTGGAGGTTGAGGGAGGCATAGTGCTACAGGGCCGAGCCCTGCTGAGTACGCGAGATGCCTTCAACCTGGTCTCGAGAACCAGGGTGCTGAGCCACGAAGAACTGGATCAGATGATACGCGAGTTGTGACGAGAATCCGCCGGCTTGGAGAGGTAGGATAGATGCAGAAGCTCTTCCAGGGCATGCTCAAGACAGACTACCAGGATGTTCTGAGGACGATCGGCCACTACGTCGACGAACATGGCTTCACGGAGGTCCGAATCATCGAAACGGAGGATGGCTTGATCCTGCAAGGCAAGTCCAGTACGGGCGGACCTCGGGGCGAGAAGAAGACCGAGACGTACTTGCTGACTTTGCAGGACGTGAGGGACATGATGAGGGAGGCCTACACCCGTCGAGGCACCAGGCTGTAGCTCTGTCCGGTTCTCACTTGAGGGAGGTCTCGGATCTTGAAGAGCCTATTGATCACGGGCGGTGCCGGTTTCATCGGCAGCAACTTCGTGCACCACGTTCTGGAAAAGCGTCCGGACGTCGAAGTCGTTGTCTTGGACAAGCTGACCTATGCCGGCAATCTGGATAACCTCCGGGATGTGGCGGATGACCGGAGGTACGGCTTCGTCCACGGCGACATCTGCGACATGGAGTTGGTCGACCAAGTCGTTCAAGAACACGATATCGAGGCCATAGTCAACTTCGCGGCCGAGACACACGTGGATCGCAGCATTCATGAGGCGGGGAGCTTCATCCAGACGGACGTCTACGGCACACACGTGTTACTGGAGGCCGTCAGGAAGTTCGGACTACATAGAATGCTCCACGTGTCTACGGACGAGGTATACGGAAGCGTCACCGAAGGGTCGTCGGTGGAGACTGACAATCTGCTCCCCAACAGTCCCTATTCGGCCACCAAAGCTGGGGGCGACCTTTTGTGTCGCGCCTATCACGTGACCTACGGCGTTCCTGTGGTCATTACGCGCGGCTCCAACAACTTCGGTCCCTATCAGTATCCTGAAAAGGTGATTCCCCTTTTCATCACCAACGCGCTAGATGACCTGCCACTGCCGCTCTACGGAGATGGACTGAACGTCCGGGATTGGCTGTACGTTCTGGACCATTGTGAAGCGATCGATCTGATGCTGCACGAGGGCCAGGATGGCGAGGTGTACAACGTCGGTGGCGACCACGAACTGACGAACCTCGAACTCACGGAGGGCATCCTGGAGAAGACGGGCAAGCCGAAGAGCCTCATCCACTTCGTCGAGGATCGACCCGGGCACGACCGGCGATACTCTCTCGATTCCAGCAAGATCCGTGAGCTGGGATGGCGGCCGCGCCATGCCTTCGCAGAGGCACTCGAGGGGACTGTGCGTTGGTATGCCGAGAACCGCCAGTGGTGGGAAAAGCTCAAGACGGGCGAGTATCGTAGCTACTACCAGAAGCAGTACGGGACTCGGCGAGTCCTATCCGACTCGTGAAGAGAATCACCGCCCGGTGAACTCCTGAGGGACCCTGGAAAGCGCAATAGCTGTCGTCGAGCAAGGTCTCCATGTGGTGGAATACCCTCTGACCATCTATGGAGACTTCTTCTATCGTCCTTCCTCGGGGCAGGAGAACCGCGACCGGGATGGGGCCAGGATGGTTCGATCCGTAGTCAAGGACGATGAAATCGCGCTCGTGCCTGTAGTCATAGGAGGCGTAGAGCCCGGTGGCTGGCTGAATGACGCGTATCTGGCCGTCGTGTTTGGAGAGTCGAGGCTCTATGGCGACCCCGTCTTGGTCGATGGTGACTCCGAAGAGCCCCCGTATGATGGCTTCTCCCACGCTAGCTGCCCCGCTGCCATAGTTGTGTGATCCCCAACCTGCACCGGTGGACAGGGCCTGCCACTCGTAGATCTCTTGTGGGTGCAAGGCCCAATCCTGGGCCACGAGATTGAGGTGCGCCCGGGCTAGCGTGGAATGGCCGTTCTCGAACTCTGCCGTCATCTGTACGCCGCCCCACCAGTCCCAAAGGCCGCCGTTCTGATACTCTCCACTGTACATCTGCGGATGAGCGAAGAAGCCGGGCGGATAGGGCGGATAGATGCTCAGCCCAGGTTTCCTGGCGCCGGCGGAGAGGCGTGCACGCTCCAGGCTGAGCAGAGCGTCGTCGGTCTGCGCAGGATCGCTGAGGCCCACGTAGGCGGCGACCGCATTGGAGATGCTGACCATCTGATCCTCGGGAAAGGGATGGGTTAGGGGGGTGACGTGTACGTGGAGCAGGTAGAAGCCTCCATCATCGTTCCACAGTTGCTCGTTGGTGGCCCGGCGTAGCTCCTCCGCGCGGTGGCGGAGGTCGTCGCCCCTCGCAGAGGCACCGAGTGTCTCGTTCATCTCGGCCAGCTCGATGAGGGCACGATAGGTGAGAGCCTGGTCATAGATGGAGCACGTCCAGTGGTCCGTCGCTGGATCGAGGTCTGTGGGATCGGCGGAGGGCTCGAACTTCACATCTCCCCAGTCAGTGGTGTGGCCTCTCTTGATCAACCGGAAAGTGCTGTCGTACCGGTGCGTGTAAAGCCAGTCTAGGGCATCATTCAGGCGAGAAAGGACCGTCTCGCCTGCTAACCTCTTCTGGAGCCAGTCGGCGCCACCTGCCGTCTTGTGATACTGGTACGCGGCGTGGATGAGGTGGACCTCCTCGTCCGAGACAGCCGTGGCTTTGTCGATGTGGTGGTCAGGCGCTATGACGCCGCTGATGGCTCCCTCGCCCGGCACGTGCCCATCCTCGCTGCTGGTGGCAGTCGCATATTGCCTGCGCAGGAACTCCTCCACCGGTGTTCTGAGGTATTCGTCGCCATAGAAGTAGGAGACCGCCGGCATCATGGTAGAGGTGTCTCGGACGTAGATCATCCCGTACTCCCGAGCCGGCATCAGCCCGGTGACTGTCCCGTCTGCGCCTTCAAACTCCGTCTCGCAGAGCTGAAAAGTATGAAGGATACTCTCTCGCATAGCATCGATGAGGGGATAGTCGGGGAGGTGCCAGGTGGTTTCCGTCGGAGGCGAGCCCAGCGCCTTGTCGTCGATGGGCGGCAACGCGGAGGCGGAGAGTTCCTCGCTGGGAGCGATGTAGGGGCGGGCCAGCGTCACCGTCGCCAGCAGGAGCAGCAGTGGTAGGCTTCCGATGGGCGTCTGCGCGCGCACTGCCCTGGCGATCAGCGTACCTTTTCCTCGCCTGTGCCGAGGGTTCTGTAGATGCGATAGGTCATCCACAGGGAGGCCGCCGTCAGTAGGCTCCGGAAGATGGCAATGACTGCCTTGTAGTTGATGAACGTCTCAATGATCGACTCGGGCGCTGGAAGCTGTGAGAAGAAGGATGGATTCAGCGGCAGGAAAAGCCACCAGGTAGTCTGCGAGCTCCAGTTGAGGAGATAGAAGGCGTAGCCCACAACCTGGACCAGATGAAACCACACGAGATCAGGCTGCTCAGCGATCTCCAAGGCCAGAAGGGGCAGAAGTGCGAAGAAGTACTGGGGGTTGAAGAAGGAGATGGAGAACAGAACCAAGAAGACCATGAGGGAGTACTTGCGCAGCACCGTGTATGAGGACAGGTCCTTTTCCAGGCTGCTGAAGAACAGAATGGCATAGCCGATGACGAAGAGCACCAATTCATCGTGAAGGATGATGGGGAGCTTCGCCGCGAGCAGGAACTGGCCGTGGACACGGTCCAACAACGTCAGAAGCCGCGGCATGGCCCCCGATAGGACGGTCAGCAAGACGACCGCCAGAGCGACCACCATGCCCAGGACAAGCCGCTTCTGCCTCCTGAGTTGTCGGAAGGCGCCCACGAGGAAGAAGGGCAGCAGGGCCGCGTCCATGATCCGACTGGCGAAAGCAAGCACGAGTGCACCAAGGGAAGAGAAGGGTCGGACTCTCTGGAAGAGATAGAGGCTCAACAGGACGAAGAAGCCAGCCACGGCGTCGTAGCGTCCGTAGAGGTAGGAGACATACAGGCCAATGGGGTTGAATAGCCAGAACGCAAGAGCAAGGATGGCCTGCCTGGGACGCCTCCTCAGCAGGGCGAGGAGGATGAAGGCAGAGGCCAGGTCGAATACCAGGTGGGGCAGCTTCAGTACAAAAAGGGTAAGGTGTATCCTAGGCGCTTCGGCGATCTGCATACGCAACTCGAAGGCCCCCTGGTATTCCTCCTGATCCAGGAGTGCCCACTCGTCAGGCCACACGATCTCAGCCGGAGAAAGGACCGACTGGAAGAGCAATATCGTAGCCGCGTAGAGAAGCTGAGGGAGCGGTTGTACGGACAGGTCTTTCGTAACCTGTCCATGCAGGGCGAGGTTCTGCGCGTGATACGTGATCCAGAAGAGGTCCGGGTGGAAGGCGATGGGCATCAAGGCTATCCTCAGCAGGACGCCGAGGATCAGCAGGATCAAGACGGCTCTTTTGAACGAGTCTCCGTGCTCGAGAGAGGGCACTACATGGCGGTGGTCATAGCCTCTGAGTCGGTGCATGGTCTCCTAAAGCCTCTCTACCCGGCAGTGCATGTCTCTGAAGGGAGGTGTGGCGGCCAAAGGATCGCAGGAGAGATCGTCGATCAACCAGTTGGCGTTGTGCGCACCGGTCCAGCCGTGGGGGATGGACACTGTGCGGGGATGTATGCCGTCAACCACCTTGGCCCTGTAGACAGCAGCGCCGACCGTGGTCTCCAGTTTCACCTCGTCCCCGTCGCTCACGCCTATGTCCGAAGCCAGGGTGGGGCTCATCTCGGCCAGAGGCTCGGGATGCGCCCTGCGAAGGTTGGGGATGTTGCGCTGCTGGGAGTGGTAGAACTGCGGCACTCTGGCTCCAGTGATCAAGTAGTATGGATAGGCGTCGTCGTTTGGCCACTCCAATGGGGCGGTGGGCAGGGGATCGAACCCCTGCTCCTCCAACGCCGCACTGTAGAGCTCGATCTTGCCCGAGGGTGTGGTGAAGCCCTTCTCGAGCGCGCGACCGTTGACCGCAGGCGTGGCCGGCTCGTGTCCGGTCCAGCCTGCTCGTTGGAGCACCGCCTCAATGACCTCCTCGTCGCTGATGAAGGGGAAGAACTGCTCGTAGCCCAGTCTCTGACCGAGCATGGACAAGAACTTCCATTCGGGAAGGGACTGGCCAAGGGGCCGGACCACCGGCATCCTGGTCCGCACCGGGTAGTCTGTTCTCAGAGATTGGACACTGATCTCTCCCTTCTCGAGGAAGGTACACGCTGGAAGGAACACATCGGCGAGTTCGGCTGTCTCGTTCATGAATAGGTCGTGAACAACGAGCAGGTCAAGGCTGGTCAGGGCTTGGTGTGCTTTGCCCGTGTTGGCAAAGCAGGACATGGGGTTGCCCTCGATGACGACCAGGCCTCGAACGGGGTAGGGGTTCTCGGTCAGGATGACCTCAGGGAGCATGGCGCTGGCGTCTCTAGCCAGGGGGTATCTGTCCCGCCAGAAGCTTTTCGCTGGCTGGGGAAGGTCATCAGGCACAGGGAGGCTCTTGAGGCTACGATAGGGTGTAAGCATCAGCCCCCCGCGCACATCCACGTTCCCAGTGATGGCCATGAGTATGGCCATGGCCCGCAGAGTCTGGGTAGCGTTCCGGCAGTGCTGTACTCCTTGCCGTCTATCCAGAGTTGCGGGCTTGGAGCGGGCAAAGTCCTCCGCCAGTTGCTCTATGGACGCAGCAGGAATATCGGTGATCTCTTGTGCCCAGTGAGGAGTGTAGGGGGCGACGTGCTCGGCCAAGCGGTCGAAACCATACGTGTGAGCCGCCACGAAGTCCTTGTCGTACAGGTCGTTCTCTATGATGTGCTGGATCATCGCCAGGCCCAGCGCGAGATCGGTGCCTGGCCTGATCTGGAGATAGTGATCGGCCTTGACAGCGATGGGTGTGCGTCGCGGGTCGATGACCGCCAGCCTGGCCCCTCTCCTCCGCGCGGTCATGATGTCGGTGCTGATTCCGTGATAGCGATGCATGTGGGTAGCGGGCGGGTTGGTGCCCCACAGTACAATGTAGCTGGCGTTCTCGAGGTCGCACCAGGGCATAGGCGGGCGGCCAAAGGTGTTGTTGTAGGCCAGGATCTTGGGTCCTACGCAGACGGACCAGGTCCCGGTGACGTTTGGCGTGCCGTAGAGCTTGGCCAGGCGGCGGAGCACAGCCTCATCCAGCACCTTTGCGGTGGTGCCATGGTAGAAGACCAAGGCTTCAGGGCCGTACCGTTCCTTGATCTTCTCCATCTTGTCGGCGATGAAGTCTATCGCGTCTTCCCAGGAGGAACGCTGGAAGGCACCGCCCTTCGTTTTTCTGATCAGTGGGTGGAGCAGGCGATCCTGGGCGTACAGAATCTGTGGCGCATGGCGACCCTTGACGCACAGCTTGCCCCGGCTCCATTGGTCTTCGGGGTCACCTTCCGCTCGGACGACTCTGTCAGCTTCAACGTGTACGATCATGCCGCACTCGGCGCGGCAGATCTGACAGAAGGTTCGAGCGGCCTCGGCACACATGGATGTTACTCCAGTTCAGATTCGTGGGCAGGATTATAAGCCCCATACGATACTGGGGCAAGCACTTGTGTGAGGTCGTTGGCGATTGAGAGCGGAGCCGGGGCCGAGGTCATCCTGAGCGGCGTCTAGGGCCCGGGCAAGGTCACGCAGGAGGTCACATCGAGCGGTGGGCCACGGCGACTGGGGCCTGGATCGGCCGCGCACACCTGGGCCGTGCCCGCTTTCTTGACGCCTTCCGTCTGTCCATGGCGGAGAGAAGACGCTCACGGCGGGACCAGTTCACGTGAACGGCGGGCATCCATCTCAGCCGCGAACACGCTTTTCCTGTCCCTCCAGCGCAAGCTGTGATAGAATCTCGACGTATGATCGAGTTCTCTATCTCTACTTCGTCCATTCGCGCCGATCTGGAGCGGCTGGACCATCTGCTGGAGTTGGGGCGCTTCCGCAAGCTCGAGATCGGTTTCTATGACGAGGATACGCTGCCTCTGGTCATGGAGTTCGCGTTGGGCAGGGGTTTGACTTATGGGTTCCACGACCCGTTGCCCCGCCTGCCATCCGACGACTTCCCCTTCCTGACCGATCCCGATGAAGAGAAACGTTGGCGGACTCTCGATTCCATGTATCGCACGATGCAGACCGCGGTCAGGTATGGTGCGGAGTACGTGATTGGGCACATACCTTCAGTGATCTGGGAGCCCCGGCCCATGCTCAGTGAGGACACGATAATCGAGCTAGCCCACAATAGCTGCGATCTTCTGTCGGCGTGGAGTCAGGAGTCAGGCATCCCTTTTGTCCTCGAGAATGTGGGGCCCAATCCCTACTTCTTCCAGTTCGAGGCCTTCGTGGAGGTGATGGAGGCTCACCCGCGTCTGGAGTTCTGTTTGGACATCGGGCATCTGCATCTGATGTCTATCTACTCGGGGTTCGACTCGCTCGAGTTCTCCACTGCACTCGCGCCGTACACGACCATTCTGCATGTCTACAACGCAACGCCGGAGATGTACCGCAAGTACCACCACGTACCGGTCAACCCCTCGCAACTGCCCGAGGAAGGGTGGGCGGACGTGGTTGCCATCCTAGGGTGTGTGCTCGCGGGGCGGAGGAACGATCTGACCATAGTCTTCGAGCACTCGCCGCAGTACCCAGCAAGCGATGGCTTCATCAAGGAGGGTATTGAGTCGGTGAGGCAAGTGGTGGAGGCAACTGGAGCTACTTGTCGAGGATGATGGTGACGGGGCCGTCGTTGTGAATCTCCACCAGCATCATGGCGCCGAAGACCCCGGTCTCGACCCGCAGGCCTTCCTCCTTCAAGAAAGACACGAACCTCTCTATCAGCGGCTCGGCGACCTCAGGTTGGGCTGCCTTGACGAAGCTGGGACGACGTCCCTTCCGTGCATCACCGTACAGCGTGAACTGGGAAACGACGAGTACGTCAGCGCCCACGTCCAGCGCCGAACGGTTGAACTTGCCTTCGTCATCCGCGAAGATGCGCAGGTTGGCGATCTTCTTCGCCAGGAACCTGGCCTCATCTTCTCCATCGGCGTGGGTCACGCCGACGAGCAGGACCAGGCCCCGGTCGATGCTCCCCACGACCTCGCCGTCCACGGAGACGGAGCCTTTGCTGACTCGCTGAACTACTACACGCATCTCTTCGACCTCAGCGCTCTCGTGCAGGACTTGACCGGGCGAACACTATCTGGTATGCTTGTAGGTGTGGGCAAGTAGTTTGGAAAGAGGCTGAACCATGATCAAGCTGCTCATGAGCTGGGACATCAGGCCCGGCAAAGAAGCAGAATACATGGAGTTTGTGAGCCGAGAGTTCACCCCGCAGATGATGGAGCTGGGGATCCAGCCCACCGAAGCGTGGTATACGGTGGTTGGGAACGGCCCTCAGGTGCTGGCAGGAGGCATCGCCAAAGATCGCGAGACGATGATAGGCATTCTGGAAAGCGAGGGCTGGGAGGGCCTGGAGGCAAAGCTCCTCGGCTACGTACGCAACTACCACTACAAGGTGGTGCCTGCCACCGGTCAGTTTCAGCTCTAGCGGCGCATCCGGCATCGAGCCTAATCCTTGGCGCTGCTTGCTTCTTTCTCCTTCTCCTTTTTCTTGCTACCATCCCCTCCTGGTAGCTCCTTGGCTGCCTCCCCCGCCGGGAGTTGCCGGTTGTCCGTCACGTAGAACCCTGATCCTTTGAAGATGATACCCACTGGTTGGATGAGGCGACGAACCGGTCCTTCACATTCTGGGCAGGTCTCGACTGGCTCATCAGAGAAGTGCTGGAATACCTCGAATCTTCTCCCGCAGGACTGACACTCGTATTCGTAAATGGGCATTCGTGCGATCACACCTCCTGGGGTGGTCCTTCTGCGTTGTCTCCCCGTCTGTCGAAGAGGTAGTTGCTCCCTTCCACGGTCTTGACGTACGAGAGTACCTCGGCAGCTATCTCGGCCACTTGGCGGGGGTGCATAAGAGTTCTGCGATGGTTGGTGACAACCGCGCCAGAAACGCTCATCAGCGGAAAACTGACCTCTACTCCCTGTCTGTCTCGGCCGAGGGAGAACCCTTGCGTTCGATCTTGATCGTTGTAGTGCTGGGGGATCATCTCGTCGAAAGTTGCTATGACGGTCTTGCAGACGGCCTCGGCCTTGTCGGGTGTGGTGACGACCACGAAATCATCGCCGCCCTCGTGGCCTACGAAGTCATCATCGTTTCCATGCTCCAGGACCGCCCCGACTATCAGGTCGCTCAGCATTTGTATCACCAGGTCTCCGGCCACGAAACCGTACCTGCTGTTGTAGGGTTTGAAATGGTCCAGATCGAAGTAGCAGACGGCGAACAGCCCACCCGCAGATAGTCTGTCTCGAATGGCCCTTTCGACGGCAAGATTGCCCGGCAGCCTAGTAAGAGGACTCGTTTGTATGTCTCGCTCCGTTCGGTGCAAGTGAGTGGAGACACGAGCGATGAGTTCCTGTGGGTCAAAAGGCTTTGTCACGTAGTCATCCGCCCCCATCCGCATGCCCTCGACCTTGTCCGCGGTCCCGTTGAGGGAGGTCAACATGATGATAGGTATGGTCGAGGTCAGAAACCCACGCCTGAGTTGACGGCAGAGCTCCAACCCGTCCATGCGAGGCATGCGAACGTCGAGCAGCACCAGATCGGGCTTCTCTTGTCTGGCTAGCCTCAATCCCTCTTGGCCGTCTGGGGCACAGATGACACTGAGTCCCTCTGCCTCCAGGGACTCAGAGACAACTTCGCGCACAATTGGATCATCATCCACTACGAGTATCTTGCCGGAGCGTGAGCTCATGCGTAATCTCCATCTCTCCATTCTACGGGATTTCCAGTGGGCAAGCAAGTCTTGACAAGACGCCCTATGCTAGGCATAATACTCTGGTGCGGGGAACAGGTTGTGCTCGGAGTGAGGCAGATGGGTGAGCACAAAGGCCCTGTAGGAATCTTGGACTCCTGTGTGGGCGGCCTATCAGTCATGAAGGAGGTCGTCAGAGAGCTACCTCACGAAGACGTGCTATTCTTCGCGGACACGATCCACTGTCCATACGGGCGCCGCACGCACGAGGAGATAGGAGAGCTCGCGCGTGAGATAGTTCACTTTCTGGTGTCGCAGGGTGCCTGGATCATCGTCGCGGCCTGCAACACCGCGTCCGCTGCTGCATTGCACTACCTTCGTGAGAGCTTCGAGGTGCCCATCGTGGGCATGGAGCCCGCGTTGAAGGCCGCCGCCGAACGTTGAGGCACCAAGATCGTTGGCGTGATCGCCACCGAGGTGACATTTCAGGGTGCTCTCTTCGCCAGCGTGATCGAGCGGTTCGCGAAAGGCGTGGCCGAGCTGACTCGCAGTTGCCCGGGTCTGGTGGAGCAAGTGGAGGCAGGACTGGTCGCAGCGCCCACGACGAGAGAGATGCTGAGAGCCTATCTGACGCCCATGGTTGAGGCAGGCGTGGATTCATTGGTGCTGGGGTGCACACACTATCCGTTTCTTCGACCCCTCATGGAGGAGATTCTCGATCCTAGCCTGGGCGTCGCCCGACAGACCGCACGAGTACTGAAGAAAGACGGGCTTCTCAGAGAGAGAGAGATGGGAAGATATGTCTTCTACACCAGCGGCCGTCCGCACCATTTTGCGCGGATGCTGGAGCAGCTCACCGCCCTCAGAGGGCCCGTCCTGGCGGTCGAATGGGCAGGGGGCGCAGTCAGGACTGCTGGTGATCAGGCCCAGGTGAACGGTGGGCGGAGTTGAGGCCACCTACTCTTCCAGGACAGCGAACGTTCGGGTGTTTTCGGGTACCCTGGGAGGAAAGCGATCCCTGGGGGTGGATCGGGAGGTACAATGGTGAAATACTTTGAATTCGATGGGCAGAGAGTACTGCTCGGCCGGCTAGAGCGGGGCGATGACGTGTTGAGCAGCTTGACCGAGTTCTGCGCGCGCCAAGGTGTGGCGGTGGGCTGGGTCGAGGCGCTCGGCGCAGTGGAGCGGGGCGGAGTCGGGTACTACGACCGCGAGGCTCGTGCATACCGCGAGACGTGGTTCGACGAGGGAATGGAGATCGCTTCGCTCACTGGCAACATCTCCAGGAAGGATGGTGACACTTTTCTTCACTGCCACGTGATCCTGGCAGACAGGGATGGACGGTGCTTTGGCGGGCATCTGCTGGAGGGGACGGTTGCCTTCGCCTGCGAGTTCTCCATCACGGCCCTGACTGGTCCCGTGCCGGAGCGAACCCACGACGAGGCCACTGGACTCGCCCTCTGGTAGGAGTGGGGCGAGCGCCCTCTTCCAGGAGTGAGTGACTGCTGGCCACGAGGCTTGGGTGGGAGAGCCTGACGAGTTGTCTCAGAACCGTCTCCGGTCAGGCCGGCCTGGAGAATGCACCCCGGCGAGCGGTGCTACCAGACCGCAGTCAGTACACTGCCAAGGAGCGGCAGGCCCAGAAGGGCCAGGAGGCAGCCGAGGATCGAGAGGAAGGCTGTTGTCCGTTGCAGGCGAGGCCGCATGGTGGGTACGTGAAGGGTGATGGCGAGGACCAGCCAGAGGAAAAGGAGCCAGAGCTGTGCGGGACGCCAGGTCCAGTAACTACCCCAGCCAAGGTAAGTCCACAGGGCCTGGGTGACTGCGGAAGCGCTCAACGAGGGGAACGCCAGCACTAGAGCCCTTCTGGTGAAGGACAGACAATCGGGAGGCGAGAACTCTCGCAGCACGGGTCCGGCTCCACGGAATGGACCCGAGAGAGCGTAGGCGATGGCCCCTCCTCCAGCGCAGAGGTAGGCGCTGCAAGCCATGAGGCCGCTCATCACGTGCATGGCGTACCAGATGCTCCGGGCGAAAGGGGAGATCTCCAGGGTCTCTGTTGGTGGGACACCCAGCAGGAGCGCGTAGGAGTGCACGAGAAAGGCGAGGCTCGCGACAACGGCACCCGCGCCCGTGGATGGTCCGGGTGTGTCTATCAGCAGGGTCAGAAAAAGAGCACCCTCGACAACCAGCATGGTGCTGGGCCACGGATGGGCCATCCCGAGAAGGCCCCACTTGGCGACAGAGCAAACCAGTGCCGCACCCTGGATGCCGAGAAACAGCAGATGTGTCCCCGTGCGCAGCTTGTTCGTGACCCGACGTGGTCGGTAGAGCGCTACCCATTGCAGGAAGACGAGGCCGAAGAGCGCGAAGCTGGCCGCGAAGTATAGGACCCTGTCAGCCTCCACGACAGACCTCCTCCATCTCCGCCATCAAGGTGCCGAAGTCGTGGGTCTCCGTGATGTCGCCTGCGTAGCCCCTATAGAGGAGTCGCATCTCCACCACACCTTGTTTGCCCGTGTAAGCTGCCCGGATGAAGCGTGGTCGACGGCACGTGGTGGCTATGATTCCCACAAGCAGTGCGACCGCGCCAAGCAGGACCAGAGAGAAGGTCGGATCGGATGCTATGCCTATGATCGCATACTGGCCCCACTCTATGGTGTATGTATCTCCCTCGATATCTACGCGTGCTGAGCCGCGGAGCGTTTCGCTATACACGAGGTCTGTGGCGCCCCCCCGATAGGCTTGCAGAAGTAGGCTAGGCGAGTCCTCGGTACCCGAGACCGGCTCTGGCTGCAAGACCGCTTGCAGCACCAAGTTCCTGGCAGGCACAGCTATGTACCCTTCCCTCTCGTCCTCAGAGAGCTGGAGGCTGGCCTCTTCAACGATCATGCTGGAGGTCCCGAGCGTCTGTAGGGTGACAGGTACGCCCTCCGCATCCAAAGCCCTGATGCTGACGAGGGGACCGTGCGACAACTGATGGAAGGACATGCCCCTGTACGAGAGAGGAGCGCCCGCGGTGAGGACGGCGCTCGTCGCCACAGCTCCGCTCTCGAGGAGAGCGACATCTGCCTTGTACCAGCGAGGTCTGCCATCGGGGTAGAGCTCAACCTGGAAGTCCTCCAGGCGCACGCTCGTGGATTCTGCATGTTGGACCTGGTACTCCTGACCAGGGCCCAGGGTGATCCCACGCTCGTGCCAACCGAGGCGTCCGCCAATCAGGGCACTGGCCACGATCAGAGTCAGCGCTCCGTGGGCGAGTACGATTCCCCACCTGGAGGAGGGAAAGCGTCGTGCGGCCAGGTGGGACTCGCTGGTGCCTTCCTGTGTGCGGACCCTGTAGCCATGTGTCTCGAGAAGCTGACGCGACCGTCCCAAGGCCGAATGTGCGTCTCCGGTGAACAGGAAAGAGTGAGTCTCGGA
The DNA here is from genome assembly GCA_964577995.1 of uncultured Anaerolineales bacterium. Lineage (GTDB taxonomy): Bacteria > Chloroflexota > Anaerolineae > UBA7937 > B3-Chlor > JAUVXJ01. Next base: position 30,776 of record CAZOBP010000003.1, on the reverse strand, counting down.
GTCTGGAGGAAAGGCCTTGGCAAACTCCTGTGGGCCAAGCTTTCCTTCGCGTAGAATCGTCCAAATCTGTTCAGCGGTGCAGACCACTAGATTGACTAGCAGCAGCGCCAAGGGGGTCCTCAACCACAGAGAGTCACGTATCGAGAAGAGACCTAGCTGGTCCAGGCGATCGGCCCACTGTAGATAGTGGGCCTGGACCGAGGCATACCAGCGGGCATGCTGGGGAGAACCGACTGTCACATCGTCCGGCATCTGGGGCAGGACGGCTCCGCACGCCAGGACGAGGACCATGATGACCAGGAGCGCGATGGTCAACCTTCGGGAGCTGAAGAACCGCCAGGCCAAGTCCAGCATGTCCATTGGCATGAATATCGACTTCGATGTGTGTCCAGGGCCCAAGCGCATGAGGGTGCCGTGGCAAAGGGCTCACTCCGAGGATGCTGAGCCCGCGGTTGGTTCTTCAATCATACTATGGTGTTTGCGGCATGTCAAACAAGGGAAGAAGCGGTTGGGACCGTGGTCTGCATCCTGAGGTGATACTCTCGGTAGTAGATGGGACGCAGATTCCTGTCGACTGCACATCGGCCGCTACAGGCGGCGACCTATGCGGGATGGTCCTTTCGGCGCCGTCAATCCACCTGTTCGGAGCTCTACGCATCCGCGATCACGCGTGGGCAGGGAGCCGGTTTGGGAAGGCTGGTCCTCAAGAGGAGAGATGGGCCCGGTGTGTGCCAACCCGTGGTTGTTTGGCGAGCACCGCCCACAATAGGGCATCTAGATCATGAGACGGTCGTAGAGCGCATCCAGACTCAGGTGGGGGGAGACAGTGTCCGTGCAGGTCAGGGTCAGGGTCGCCGCAGAGACGCCGAGACGCACCGCCTCGCTCACTGAGAAGCCGTTCACCAGCCCGAAGACCACGGTGCCAGTGAGGGCGTCACCGCCACCCGTGGGATCAGTCACTTCTGTGTTGATGGCGGGGACGTAACCGCTTTCGTCTGACGTGGCGTAGACCAGCCCCTTCTCTCCCAGAGTGATGACCGCAATGCCCACACCATCGGCCACGAGCTTCTGTGCGGCAGCGGTGGCTTCGAACCTGTCCCTCGCTGGCAGGCCACACAGCACCTGGGCCTCATCTTCATTGGGGACGATCATGGACAGCTCTGAGAGGTGTGGTCTCACCCGGGGGGCCAGAGCCACGGAGACGGGATCGACGCAGACGGGAACATCCCACTTTGCCGCGGCAGAGACTGCGGACTTGATCGCAGTTGGACTGAGATTGGCGTCCAGCACAACCATGCTGGCTTCCTTTATCCACCCGCGGTGGGCGTAGACATACTTGGGGGTGACCAAACTCATGATCGCCATGTCGTCGATAGAGAAGACGGGGGTGCCGTTTTCATCAACAACCGCAAGGAAGGTAGCCGAGGGGCGGTCTGAGGAGACGATCACGCGGCTTACGTCAACACCTCCGGCCTCTGTCGCGTCAAGGACGTGTCTGCCTACCGAATCATCCCCCACAGCGGAGAGTAGCACCGTGGGCACTCCCAGTCTGGCCAAGTTCTCTGCTACGTTGCGACCGACGCCGCCCGGACTGACACGTATGTAGCCTGGGTTTGAGGTGCCCGCGACGAGGGGCATCTTGGGCCGACCTTTCGTATCGAGACTGGCTGCTCCGATCACCACCACACTAGATTGAGCCATGGTCGTCTCTCCTGCGAGTGCGCATCGATCACGCTGTACTCGGGTCGCGGTGCTGTCAACCCTGGCTCAGTGCACCGGAGCAAGGGCAGGGACCGACGTGACCTGCTTCCCCTCTTCACACCACTTGCTCAGCCATCGGGCTTGCGCAGTACGAAGCTTCGGCGGAGAGCGATCACCTGTCTCACGTCCTCCGGAAGCTGGCTTTCCAGAAATTGGTTGGTGGATACCGACAAGGCGGATGAGAACGGCAAGATGATCGTAGAGTTCTCGCGGACGATCTCCAGCCTATTCGATCCGAAGAGGGACAAGAGGGTGCCTCGCCTCAGGAACCTGTGCGGCCCTTCGCTGTGGTGGAGGTCGAGGATCGCCGACAGCCAGTGAGCCGGTTCCCACAAGAGGTTGGGACACGTTAGAATGATCCAGTGTCCAGGCCGTAGCACGCGAGCCAATTCACTCACCAGCGTGTCTCGCTCCGAGAGGTGCTCAATGGTCTCGTAGCACAGTATCAGGTCAAAGGTGTTGCTGGAAAACGGTAGCGGGAAGCTCTGCACTAGGTGGGTTTCGAAGTCGATTCCCATCTCAGACAGGCGTGAGGATGCTATGGCGAGCATCTTGTCTGAGAAGTCGACTAGGTGAGCCTTACGCACGTACCCCCGCTCTGCCCAGAAAGCCGTCCCCTGACCCGTTCGCGACTGGATGTCGAGGGTGACGTTGTCGTGGTCGACCAGGTCCCCTGCCAACTCGAACGAGTTGGTGAAGCGACGGTAATAGGAATATGTACTCTCATTGATGTCGTCGTAGTCAGTGACAGAGCTCCAGAACCGCCCGACTTCTTCCAGGGTCCACCGGCGCCGCCTCAGGTAGCGCCATTCCTGCATCGCGCGCGTGAGCGATCCTCTAAGAGTGAACCCATGCTTTTCGTGCACTGGAGGCGGGTCTCCAACCCGTTCTGCGTAGCGCGGACACTCGAGAGGCGTGTCGTCGATGTTGTTTCTATCACAGCGTCGTGGGTATGGACGGCGACCAGGGGTGCGTGATAGAGGGCACGTTTGACGCCACTCACGGCCTGAACTGGAAGCGCTGGCCTCTCGATGCGACCGTGACGGACCCCTGTTTCAGTCACCTCCTGTTCCGTTTTCGCGATTCGAGGACTCGGGGCTGCGACGAGACAGATTCTAGCGGTATGCCAAACCTGGGTCAAGTGACCACGATGTCCTCTTCTGTGACCCGCCCCTCTGTGATGCGGAAGGACCTGACCTGTGGGTTGTCCGGGTCTTTCAGCGAGATCAGAACATGGGAGGATTCTGGATACCGCGCTTGCCTCTCGTCTACGTCCGAGGGAATCGCGGTGGTGGAGGGGTGCGAGTGGTAAATGCCGACCAACTCCCATTCTCTGACTTCGATGTCCTTGAAAATACGGTACTGCTGCTCTGGGTCCAAGCGGTACGATACCGGGCTGTGGTCGGCGTTCCTGGCTCTGTAGAGCCTGAACACTCGACCCTCCTTGCCGGCAAGGATACCACAGGCCTCCGTTGGAGCCTCTCCGCGAGCGTGGTCGATCATCTCTGCGAGATACGTCCTCGGGATCTCTATCATCTCCGCTGTGTGTCGGTACTCTTGGGCGACCGGCGAGAGGCTAGTTCCCGCCACGGCAGAGGACACTAACTAGCTGGCATCTTCCTGGTTCCCCGCCTGAGGTCGAGGCAGGGAGGAGGGTGTGAACGCGGCTGGCAAGAGATCACCCACTGTGGATACCTGTTGCCCCATGTCCAGGTCTGCAATGATCACCATCGTATCCAGTCCAAACTCGGCCAGGACTTGACGGCATGCTCCACAGGGGCTAGCCAGGGTCTCGCTGACCACGGCCAGGGCCTCGAACTCGCGCTCTCCTTCGGATACAGCCTTGAAGATGGCCACTCGCTCGGCGCAGATGCTTAGCCCATACGAGGCATTCTCGACGTTGCAGCCGCTGTACAGCCGCCCCGAAGCGGTGCGTAGCGCGGCACCCACTCGAAACCGAGAGTAGGGTGCATAGGCTTGATCGCGTGCCTTCTTGCCGAGGGCTATCAGCTCGGCAATCGATTCCTGATCACTCATCTCTGACGACTCTTACTTTCTTGATGCGATGACCCAGCAGGGACAGCACGGTTATCTTCACTCCGTCGAGTGTCACCGCGTCGCCCACCTTGGGCACGCCTCCGAGCTTGGAGTAGATCAGACCACCCAGAGTGTCTGTGTCTTCCGTGGGTAAGCTCGTCCTCATCAGCCTGTTCACGTCGTCCAGGTCCATGCGGGCGTTGAAGATGGCCTCTTTCTCGCTGACCATCTCGCAGAAGGGCTCCGCCGTATCGTACTCGTCCTCGATCTCGCCCACGATCTCTTCGAGGGCGTCTTCCACGGTTACCAGTCCAGCGGTCCCGCCATACTCATCGACAACGATTGCCATCTGAATTCGCTCGCCTTGCAGTTCTTCCAGAACCTCACCAACTTTGTTCGTCTCGGGGACGAAATGGGCGGGGCGCAGGAGCTCGCGCAGCCCTGGCTGCGAGGTATCATTGTCTCTCAGGTGAGCGAGTAGGTCCTTGGCGTTCAGAATGCCGATGATGCTTTCTATAGCACCTTCGTAGATGGGTATCCGGGAGTAGCCAGTCTCCACGATGACGTCCAGGGCTTCCTCGATCGAGGCCCCTAATTCCAGCGCAACCATGTCTATACGCGGCACCATGATCTCTCTGACCAGGGTTGCATCGAAATCGCAAATGCTGGCTATCATTTGCCTCTCGTCTTCCTCGATGTACCCTTCCTCTTCACCGGCATCCATGAACAGGCGGAGCTCGGCCTCGATGTCCGCGGCATCTTTCGACATTTCCGTGCGTCCGGCCCCGTCTATCAAGGACTCGGTCAACGCTCTGAAAACACGGACAAAGGGGTACAACACAAGCGTCAGCAATTCTATCGGCCTGGCTAGCATGAGAGCGGCGGCCTCTGGGTCTCGCATGGCCCAGGCCCGAGGGATGAGCCGACACAGGAACAACACAAGCAAGGTGAGGGAGACGATGGCTACGACGATGCCCCACTGCGGTACATAGCTGAGCCCCAGTATCGAGGTCAAGCAAGCGGCCACGATAAGGGCGGAGTTCTTGAGGATTAGTAGTGCCGAGAGGTGCCACTCCTCACGCTCGAGTATGCTGTCCACCCGACCTGCACCTGCCACCTCGTCTTTGGCCATTCTCTTCACGCGGAAGGGGTTGGCTGACGCCACCGCCGCCTCCGCAGCTGCTGCAAATGCGGTGAGCAGCAATGATGCACCAATCAACACCAATTCTATGGAACTCTCCGTGTGCAGTTGAGGACCTCCTCTCCTAGGTCTCTGACTCGCTACGCGTTCTCTCGCGAAGCGTCTTCATCTTGTGCTCCTTGGCCTCAGCCGAGAGCTCGATGACGTTCTCGGTCGTCGTGTAGGGGGCTGGTCCCAGTATGAGTGAATCTGGTGGGAGGTCGTCACGCAGCACCACGCCTGGTCCCACGATGCTGTGGGGACCCACCTTGACCCCAGGCATCAAGGTCGCATTGCAACCGGTCTTGCAGTCCGGCCCCATGATGGCGCCCAGCTTGTCGCTACCGGAGGAGATGGGTTCTCCTCCCACATCGACGGTGACGTGGCCCTCGTCGAAGCGGTAGTTGGCGGTGATGGTACCGGCGCCGAGGGAGCAGTTCTCGGAGATGATGGAGTCGCCCACGTACGCCATGTGAATCCAGCAGTTGCTTGCTATGAGCGAGCGCTTGATCTCTGAGGAGAAGCCCACCACCGAGTTGGCGGCAATGGAGGTATGGTTCCAGATCAACACGTTGTTGCCGATCACGCTGTTTGCTCCGATGTACGCCGGTCCGCGAACAACGGCGTTCTCCAAGACCCTGACGCCGTCCTCGATGATCACGTTGCCGTCTATGACCGCCCTGTCGGATATCTTGGCCTGCTGGCTGATCCTTGGCCCGGTGATGAATCTGGCCATCAGATGCTCGTTAATGGTCAGCAAGTCCCACGGGTACTTGAAGGACTCGAACACCCCATCGTACGGAACGAACTCCACATTCCCCTCGTCGATGAGGCCCTGGTACGCTGCCTCGAGCTGGTAGTTGGAGAGTGGGGTCCGGTCTATGTAATCGAAGATGAGCCTGGAGAAGAAATAGACCCCGACGACCACGATATTGCTGGGCTCTTGGCCCATGGGCGGCTTCTCCACGACCGCAGTTACCTTGTCGTTTGTGAACTCGAAGACTCCAAACTTCCACGGCTGGTCCATCTCACGGCCCACCAGCACCATATCCCCACCGCTTTGCTCCGCTTTTTCCAAGACCTTGCTCAGCAGGTGCGGTTCGAAGACATCATTGCCGTTTAGCATGAAGAAACGGTCTTCGAGAAGCTGCTCTGCTGCCTTGAGGGCGTTGGCCATGCCCAGGGGCTGTTCCTGCGTTGTGTAGCGTATCTGCGCCCCGAGACTGCCACCGTCGCCGAAGTAGTCACGAATCTCGTGGGAGTCAGGCCCGGTGACGATGATCACGTCCCGGATACCCGCCGCGCTCAGGTTGTCGATCACGTACGCCAGCAACGGCCTCCCTAGCAACTCGAACATGGGCTTGGGTTTGCTGGCGCTCAAGGGGAATGCCCTTTCGCCTGCACCGCCAGACAGTATCACAGCTTGAACCGTCACGAAACCTCCCCACGAATCGAAAAAGCCAAGATCACCCCGCGTCCGCTGGACGCGAGAGAGTATCTCGGCCTTGAGCCGCCGTGGAGCGGCAATTGGTCACTACCCGTACTGGGTGGGTCCTCGTCCATCACGCTCTGTACTACGAATGCCTCGTAGTAAGGGCTATTTGCCTCCTCTGTGAAGCTGGGGCGGAAGGATTCGAACCTCCGAATGGCGGCTCCAAAGGCCGCTGCCTTACCGCTTGGCGACGCCCCAGCGATGGTTACTGTTTCATTCTAGCACATCGTGTGCCATCCTGCAACCCTTCTCACCCTGCCTGGCAGCGGAGCAATGGCTTGGCAACTGATCTGTGCGCAACACGCTACTGGTGTCGTAGATAACGGCGATCCATCGTGTCGAGGTACAGAAAGCGCTGGCGCCTGCGCTGACGCAGGAGGGGGGTCAGCAGCAGCCCGGCTGCGAAGCCTCCGATGTGGGCCCACCACGCGACCCCACCCATGGTCGCCTCGCTGGACATGCCGATCGTGGCGACTCCATTGAATAGCTGGACGACAAACCAGAATCCGAGCACCAGTATCGCAGGCAGGGCGATCACCTCCATGTACACCAAGAGAGGGATGCCCACGAACACGCGTGCCCTCGGGAAGCACAGCAAGTATGCAGCCAGCACCCCGGCTATGGCGCCGCTGGCTCCGATGCCGGGGACCGTCGAGGAGGGCGCTATGGCGATCTGGGCCAGGTTCGCGGCAACGCCGCATGTTAGATAGAAGAACAGGAAACGCCGGTGGCCCATGATCCCTTCGACGTTGTCGCCGAACACCGCGAGATAGAGCATGTTGCCGATGAGGTGCAGCCAGCCACCATGTAGGAACACCGAAGTCACCAGGGTGGACAGCACCCACGGGTCCTGCTGCCAGTGGACAATGTGGGCTGGAGTGGTGCCCCACGCGTAGATGAGCTCTTCCGCGTAGGGACCCACCAGCAACTCCCAGAAGAAGACCAGCGCACTGATGGCGATGAGTGCGTAGGTGACGAAAGGAGTGCGTTCGGAGGGGACATTGTCGCCGAGCGGGATCATCCTCTCTTTCCTTTGCCTCCTTCTTTCCTCTCTGGAGGTTGATAAGGCGTAGGGATGTACTGCACCGATGGGCGACGCCCTCCTGCTTGGGGGTACAGATCCATCAGTGCGTACACTTCGTTGGGCATGTCGTCGTGAGCGGGCAGTCCCAGCTTCTGGATCTCCTCCAGGGAGATGGGGTAGTCGTGGGTCCATCTGCCGCTGGCCAGCGTGTCTGAGAGGCGAAGCGCCTCTGCCTCCGGCATAGCGCTACCTTCCAGGATCTCTCTCACCGTGTCCCTGACCTGTTCCATAGCCTTGCCGGCCATGTCCGCCAGGATCACCGTTTCATCGTCGATTTGGTTGATGTCCTTCCTCTCCAGAACCTTGAGGATGGATACTGCTGGGTACTCGCCCACCTGTGGATCCACCGGGCCCAGAACAGCGTTACGGTCCATCACGATCTCATCAGCGGCCAGGGCCAGAAGAGTCCCACCTGACATGGCATAGTGAGGCACGAATACCGTGACCTTCGCTCGGTGCCGTACCAGAGCCTGCGCGATTTGCTCGGCAGCCAGCACCAGCCCGCCCGGTGTGTGGAGGATCAGATCCAGGGGCATGTCCTCGGGTGTGAGGCGCACCGCTCGCAGAATCTGTTCGGAGTCATCAACGTCAAGATAGCGAGAAAACGGGATGCCCAGGAAACTCATTGTCTCCTGGCGGTGAATCAGGGTGATGACGCGGGAGTTGCGCTTCTTCTCGAAGCGCTGTATGACGAACCGTCTGCACGCCTCCTGGTATCTTCTCTGTAGGGCAGGGGTCAATGCTGCAAAGATCACGAAGAGCCAGATGAGAGTCGTGAAATCCATGGTGCGTTTCCCTTCCTCTGTGTTTCCTATCTGGCGCTCTCGCGCAGCAGCAGCCAGCAGAACCTGGGCAGGGCCGTCATCCGGCGCCAGCGCCATGGCTGATGGGCCAGACGATGTAGCCACTCTAGACCCAACCGTTGCACCCATGCGGGTGCCCGAGGGGTCTTACCCGAGATGAAATCGAACGCTCCGCCAACTCCCATAGCCACGGGAACCTGTAGCAGAGGCATGTTGCGGACGATCCATTGCTCTTGCCTGGGTGCCCCATAGGCCACGAAGAGCAGTTGCGGATCGGCGCGGCGAATCCGCTCGACGATTCCGTCGTCTTCGTCAGGAGCGGGCGACCCCGCATACGTGCCGACTACGCGCAGGCCGGGAAAACGGCTCTTCAATACCTGCGCCGCCGCTTCAGCAACACCCTCGGCTGCTCCGAGGAGATAGATGGCGTATCCTTGCCTGGCTGATAACTCGGCCAGTCTGACTAAGGTATCCACGCCCGTTACCCGCTCCGTGAGGGATACGCCTAGCAGGCGTGCGGCCCAGAGCAAGCCCTGACCGTCGGCAAGGTTCAAGTCTGCCTGGTTCAGGATCTGCGCGAAGGCAGCATCCGTCTGAGCTGCGACGATGAACTCCGGATTCACGGTTGTCACCAGGTGGGGACGCCCGTCCGTTACGAACTGTTCTATCCTGGCGAGGGCTTCCTCACCGGTCACATCGCTTACCTTGATCCCCAGAATGTCAATTCGGGCTCGGTGGACCATGGTTCTGCTCTGAGGGCTGGAGCTCCGTTTGGTGGTGGGGTCCATAGGGCTTCTACTCTGCACAGGCTTCTGTTGAGAGCTTGCTGCTTGAGAGCAATTATACGCGCGAGTGGGCCCCCGGTCAATGGGTCGCATCGAAAGCGCCTCGTGGGGGAGCACCCTGACTCGGCCGTGCGCTTGCGGGGAGGCGTTGTGTGACACTTACGGCTCGGGGAGGGCTGTGCTCGCTTGAGCAGCCCAGCCACTGGTCGATCTCGCCACTGGGGAAGAAGCACGCCACCAGCGACAGAACCTTGTTCAGGGACGAGCGCCGAAATCCCAGAAGAACTCCGGTTTGACCCTGCCCCGGTGGTCGAAGGCCACGTCCTCCATCTTGAGAAGTGCCCGTTTCATGTCCAGGCCCCCACCAAACCCACCAAGGCTGCCGTCGGTCCGCACGGTCCTGTGGCAGGGGATGACAATGGGAAACGGATTGCGGGCCAGGGCGGTTCCCACGGCTCTGGCGGCCTTGGGGCGTCCAACGTGGAGTGCTAGCCGGCTGTAGGACGCGACGCGGCCTCTGGGGATGGTCCTCTCCGCCATGAGCACGGTCCACTGAAACTGCGAGCACGGGCTAGAGTCGAGGAGGTCGGTGGGCAACTCCACGCCCTCACCATCCAGACAGCGCTGGATGGACTGGCACAGGTGATCCAGTGCTGGGTGTCGTCGGCGCACACCGGCAGTGTCGCATGCCTCGGCGCTCTTGAGCGGCAGCACGATCTCGACCACTCTGGGGCCATTCTCTGTTTCCCTCCAGACGAGTGTCACCTCGCCAAACCTGGAAGGAATGATGTCGTATCCAATCTCGCTGTGTTTCATTCAAGCCCTTCCTCCCGCGACCTTTCTTCGCGGGACAGGGTTCGCCGGAGATACTCTTGCGCGGGGCGGTGCTTCTCGTGCACATGGGGCCACGCTCACCCTGCTCTGGATCGTGTGACTAGATGTCCAGGTTTCTGACGGACTTGGCGTGCGTCTGGATGAAGCGCTTGCGTGGTGGGACGGCTGGGCCCATCAGCTTGTCGAAGGTGCTATCCGTTCTGACCGCATCCTCGACCTCGACCTGGAGCAGGGTCCTGGACTCTGGGTTCATGGTGGTCTCCCACAACTGATCGGGATTCATCTCCCCGAGGCCTTTGTAGCGCTGTAGCTCGGTCTTGGCTCTGCCCAGCTTCTTCATCAGGCGCTCTCGCTCTTCCTCGCTGTACACGTAGTGCTGCTTGGATTTGGCGGACACACGGTACAGAGGGGGTTGAGCGATGTACAGGTGTCCGCTAGTGATGAGTGGCTCCATGTAGCGGAAGAAGAAAGTGAGCAGCAGGGTGCGTATATGGGCACCGTCCACGTCTGCGTCAGTCATGACGATGATGTGATGGTACCGCAGGTTGCTGAGGTCGAAGCTGTCCTCGATGCCCGTCCCCAGGGCGCTGATGAGGGCCTCGATCTCCCTGTTGCTGAGGATCTTGTTGAGGCGCGCTTTCTCCACGTTGATGATCTTGCCGCGCAGGGGCAGAATGGCCTGGAAGCGGCGGTCCCGACCCTGCTTGGCTGAGCCACCCGCCGAATCCCCCTCTACGATGTACAGTTCGCATCTCGAAGGGTCTCTTTCCGAGCAGTCTGCCAGTTTGCCGGGCAGGGTCATACTCTCTAGAGCGCTCTTGCGCACCACCAAATCACGGGCCTTTCGCGCAGCCGCACGGGCCCTGGACGCCACCAGGCATTTCTCCACGATAGCTTTGGCTGCTCTGGGATCCTCCTCCATGAATGTGGAGAGGGCCTCCGTCACGACTGATTCCACCAGTCCTTTCACTTCGGCGTTGCCCAGCTTGGCCTTGGTCTGGCTCTCGAACTGGGGATCGGCGAGCTTGACGCTTATGATGGCTGTCAATCCCTCACGCACGTCGTCGCCGGTGAAATTGGGGTCGCTCTCTTTGAGGAGGCTGTTCTTGCGAGCATAGTCGTTGATGCTTCTCGTGAGGGCCGACCGGAAGCCTGTCAGGTGCGTCCCGCCGTCAACGGTGTTGATGTTATTGGCGAAGGCGTGGATGGATTCGGCGTAGCCGTCGGTGTACTGCATGGCGGCTTCCACAACGGCGCCGTTCACTTCCTTCTCGACGTGGATCGGGTCATGCAGCGCATTGCGGTTCCAATTGAGTCGACGAACGAAGGATATGGTGCCGCCCTCGAAATAGAATGTGCGCTCCTGGTCTGTACGTTCATCATGGAACACAATCCTTAGGCCCTTGGTGAGAAAGGCCATCTCGCGAAAGCGCTCGGCCAGGGGCGCGAATCTGTAGTCTATCGTCTTGAATATCTCCTTGTCAGGAAGGAAGGTGGTCGTGGTACCCGTTCCCGACGCCTTCTTGCCCACCGTTTTCACCGGAGTCACCGGCACCCCGCGCTCGTAGCGCTGGGAGTACCTCTTGCCGTCTCTCTTGACCTCGACCTCCAGCCATTCCGACAGGGCATTGACTGCGGAGACGCCCACCCCGTGAAGTCCACTGGCGACCTTGTACCCTCCTCCGCCGAACTTGGCACCCGAGTGCAGGACGGTGTGCACCACCTCGAGTGCCGACTTGCCGGTCTGCGGGTGGGCGTCCGTAGGTATACCCCGGCCATTGTCCACCACTGTCACCGACTGATCAGGGTGGATCGTGATGTTGATCTCATCGCAGACGCCCGCAAGGGCCTCGTCCACGGAGTTGTCGGTGACCTCGTAGATCAGATGGTGCAGGCCGCGCACATCGGTGCTGCCTACGTACATTCCTGGACGGCGCCGTACAGCCTCGAGCCCCTCGAGAATCTCGATATCAGAGGCGCCGTATGCGAGATCGTTGTGTGCCACTTACTGTCAGTAGACCTCCTTCGCTATCTCCTTCTATTGTAGCACAACTCGTGCGATTTGGAAAGTCCGGTGATGACTCAAAGTGGGCCTCGTCACAATATCTGGTGGGTACAGGAACCCTGGGTACCACATATTGTGCATAGCAGCACACGCGCAGTGGCTCCCGGCCCTGATCAGCAAGCACAGAACTGACGCAGGGACGCCCTTGGCCTCGATGAGGGCTGCCTGGCGAGTTTGACACGTCGAGCGCGCGAATGATATACTTGTTTTGTTTCAGTCAGTCGTGGGGCATGGTCGGGATGAAGGCTGCTAGGCGAGATACCGTGGGAGGAGTGATCATTCTGGGGTTGGTGACACTCCTGTTCTCGTCCACTTTTGCTTGGCTGGGCTACAACTGGCTCAACAACTCATACTACTCCCACGGCTTCCTGGTTCCCCTGGTATCCGCCTTCTTCCTCTGGAGGAGAAGGGACGCGTTTGCTGTGGACAACCGGGAGCCCAGCAACGTGGGTCTGTTGGTCTTGGGGGTCAGTCTGGTGGGCTTCCTAGTGGCTCAGGTGTGGCAGGCGTACCATCTCTCGGCTGTAGCCTTCATCCTGTTGCTCGCCGGGCTTGCGATCTATTTCCTCGGGGAGAGAGCCACACGGCAGATAGCGTTTCCTCTGGCGTTTCTGCTCTTCATGATTCCTCTGCCGCTCGTCAATCGGGTGAGCCCGGCCCTGGAATCATTCACGGCCACGGTCTCGACTTCAGTCGTTAGCCTTCTGAACATACCGGCAGTCAACCAGGGTTCTCGGATTCAACTCCAGAATTCCAGCTTCGTGGTAGGTGCTGCTTGCAGCGGCCTGAATTCCATCGTGGCGCTGGCTACCCTGGTTGTGATCTTCGTATACATTCTGGAGGGATCCTATCGCGCCAAGATCGCGCTGCTGTTGATGTCCGTCCCCATCGCCATCGTGGCCAACATCTTCCGCGTGTCAGCCTTGTTGGCCATAGCTCACGTGTTTGGAGCAGAAGCCGGGATGAGATACTTTCACGACTACTCAAGCCCAGTTCTCTTCCTCTTGGCCTTCGGCTTGCTCATTCTGGCTAGCAGGTTGGCAGGATGTTCAGAGATTCGACGCGATATCTGATCGTCGTACTACTGCTTCTGGGTGCTCTTGGAGCGTGGCTCGTACTCTCAGGGCAACTTGCTTCTTCGCCAGTCGCTACCGTCTTCGACCCGGCGGAAGCGGCTTCGGCGGTGGCCAGTGATGCCACCAACGTGGTGATCGTTGACGTGGAAGGTTGGTATCGCCGAACTTCGTACGAACGGGCCCTAGCCACCGCAGTGGACTTCACTCTGCGAGAGGACTTGTTCAGTGGCATACCCCGAGAACTTGGGCCTTGGCGATCCGAGGGTCCGGACTCACCGATGGGCGGATCGGTTGATGAGTGGTACGATAACCCTGAGATCGCCATCACACGACAGTACACCGCTGACGATGGGGACAGCCTGTTCTTCTCCATCATCGGGAGCAGGGGGGGCAAGAGCTTCCATCTTTTCGAGCACACTGCCCTGACGTGCTATCCTGGTAGCGGCTGGCGGATCGTGGATGTTGGACTGGAGAGCGTCGATCTAGGTACCTCCTCGGTGAGTGTGCAGCGTGTGATTGCTGAGAAGGACCAGCTGAGGCGCGTGATTCTCTACTGGTATCTGTGGACGGACCCCGAGCGTGTTCCTGACGGTGGCATCCTCTCGTTGACGCTCCACGCCAACGTTGCTGAGTCGGATGAGGAAGCGTTGGAGTCGTTGAAGGGGTTCTTCAAGCTGCTTTTCCCGGCCGTGATGCCCTGGCGGCGTTTCTGATAGGCCCGGGCTGAGCACAGATCGGAGACGTTCGAGCCAAGATAGGCTTGGTAGTGGCAGAAGCAGTGTGCGGAGTCAAGGTCGGCGGGTCCTCAACAGGTGTGGCATCACAGTGAGAGATAGCCACTTCTTGCCTTGGTGGGGAGAGAGATGAGCGCGGAGACTTCGATCATCAGGACCAAGGTCCTAGTGCCCAGGCAACGTCGGGGTCTTGTGCATCGTGCGCGGCTGGTGGACTTCATCCACGAACACATCGACCGTAAGCTGATCCTCATCGCTGCCTCAGCCGGATACGGCAAGACCTCCCTGCTGACCGACTATGCCCATGATACCGACCTGCCCGTTTGCTGGTACTCCCTGGATGAGTGGGATCGCGATCCCAGGGTGTTCCTGGAGTACCTCGTGGCCTCCATCAGGGAACGCTTCACGGATTTCGGAGAGAGGACGCTGGCAGGCCTTCAGGGGGGGGCACTCAGCGAGGGCGTGAGGCCTCTCCTGGGAACCCTGGTGAACGAGATCCATGGCGAAATCCCCGACTACTTCGCCTTGGTAATTGATGATTTCCAATTGATTAGCGATTCCAAAGAGGTGACCTCTCTGTTCACCTTGCTGCTCCGTCGGCTGCCGGAGAACTGCCACATCCTGCTTGCCAGCCGGACGACGAGCCTCGGTCTTCCCGTCGCAGAGTTCATGGCCCGCGGGGAGTTGGGGGGCCTGGGCAACGACGATCTCAAGTTCACCGGTCACGAGATTCAGGAGTTGCTCAGGCAGAATCACAATCTGGATCTGCCTGCGAGCGAGGCGGACAGACTGGCGCAGCAGTCCGAGGGCTGGATTACGGCGATCTTGCTCACCACCCATACCCTCTGGAAGGGGCTGCTGCGCACCATGGCCCTCGCCAAGGGGGACGATAGCCAGATCTTCGCCTATCTAGCCCGAGAGGTGCTGCTGCAACAGCCGCTCGATGTGCAGGAGTTCCTCATGGGGTCCTCGGTCCTCCAGCGGATGAGCGCGTCCCTCTGCAATGAGCTGTTGGGTTCGGACAACGCGCGTGAGATGTTGGCCCTGTTGGAGGACAAGAATCTGTTCATCTCCAGGCTGGCCGGAGATGGCGATGATTGGTTCCGGTACCATCAGCTCTTCCAGGAATTCCTGAGGTCCAGGCTCCGGCAAGAGGGGGAGCGCTACGCGGCTCTCCATTTGAGGGCTGGTAGGATATTCGAGGCGGAGGAGGCTTGGGACGAGGCGATTCGTCACTACCTGGATGCCCAGGCCTTCGAGCAGGCGCAGCGGCTGGTGGAGGAGGTAGCCACTTGGGCTTTCAGCTCGGGTAGGTGGAGCAGTCTGCTGTTCTGGATCGAGTCTCTTGACGGCAAGGTGAGTTCCTCGCCGTGGATCCACTACTGGCAGTCCAAGGTGTATGCCGATTCGGGTCGGCTGGATGAGGCCATGGAGTCCTTGGAGAACGCGAGACAGCGCTTTGCGGAGAGCGAGGACCGGTCTGGCGTAATCAAGACAGCTCTCCAAGAGAGCTACATACATCGTCTCCGAGCTGACTACGATCAGGCGATAGCCAAGGGCCAGGAGGTGTTGTCGGTTCTGAGTGGGGCTGGACAAGAAGAGACGAGGGCACGGGCCTTGAGGACTCTTGGCATCTGCCACGGCCTACAGGGCCGACTTGAGGAAGGATTGCTGGAATTGGAGGAGGCTTTGCGCCTGTTCGAGAGTCTTCGCGACGGCTACGAATACGATGTCGCCGCAACCATACACGACATTGGGACCATTTACTACTTGGCGGACACCGAGAAGTACCTCCACTACTCCCGAAAGGCGCTGCCGCTCTGGCGTCGTCTGGGTGCGACGGGCCCCCTGGCGATCACCCTCAACAACATAGGTGTGGCCGAGTACCGGCAGGAGAGGTACGAGGATGCTCTTGTGACTCTTGAGGAAGCCCTTTCAGAATGCGAGGCCATGGGGCTCATCCGTCCGCAGGCCTATGCACGGGCAACGATGGGGGATGTGTACAGGGCCAAGGGGGAATACGCGCTGGCCCAGCAGGGATACGAAACGGCGCTCGCTCTTGCCGAGGAAGCTGATGAGGGCTTTCTGATCTCCTACTTGTGGGACGCGCTAGGCAACGTATCACGGACGCGGGGGTATCACGAGGAAGCTGAGGAATTCATAGGGCAGGCAATCGACACTGCGTACGACCACGGTTCGGACCGTGAGGTGGCTGCGTGTCAGATCTCTCTGGGGATCCTGCGTCACGTGCAGGGGAGACACAACGATGCCCTCCGATTACTCAAGCAGGCGGTGTCCAGTTTGGGAGACACAGGTGACAAGCAGGAGTTGGCGAGGGCGTACCTGCACTTGGCTGCCGTGCTGTTCTCTCAACAGGCCGAATCCGAAGCGATGCTGAACCTGGAATTGGGCCTGGACATTCTCTCCCAGGGTGGGTTTGACCCACTTCTGCTCGACGAGGGCACGGGAAGCCGTCCGCTGCTGGAGTATGCGATGGGAGAGACGGCATTGCAGGGGCACAGTGATCTCCTGAGAAGGGTTCTGGGGCGAACTGAGCCAGCGAGCGAGATGGCATCAAAGGGGCCCGCGGAAGCCACACCTCCGCGCGTTGATATCTGTGCTCTTGGCTCATCCACCGTCCGTCGCGATGGTGAGGTGGTGGAGGCACAGGAGCTGCGACTGCGGGCCAAGGAGATGCTGTTCTTCTTCCTGGCTCATCCTGTGGTGACGAAGGACCAGATTGTGGCTGCCCTGTGGCCTGATCTGTCCCTAGCCAAGGCGCACAGCACCTTCCACTTCTATCTCTTTCAGGTTAGGCGTCTGCTCGGAGGGACCGATGCCATCTCCTACGAAGGGGGCTCCTATAGACTCGAGTCGAGACAGTACCAGTATGATGTGGAAGAATTCCACCGGAATCTGGCCAAGGCGTCGAAGGCACCGAGCCCTCAGCGTCAGAGGTACTTGGCGGAAGCGGTCTCCCTCTATCGGGGAGACTATCTGGAGGACATCTACTCCGAGTGGACCGGGGAGCTGAGGGCTTCTCTGCGTCGGGAGTACTTCCAGACGTTGGAGGACCTGGCACGAGACTGCAGGGGACAGGGCAAGCTTGAGGAGGCCGCCGAGTATTGCCGGAAACTGCTGGATAAGGACGCGCTCCTCGAGGATATCCATCGCGAACTGATCGGTATCCTGTTGGAGATGGGTGATCGGGCAGGAGCGATGAGGCAGCTCACGGAGCTCCGTCGCATACTCAACGAGGAGTTGGGGACTGACATCTCCGACGAGACCCGGGACATGCTCGGGGGATTGCTCGCGGACGACGGATAACCGCTGAGATCAGCTGTTTCTGCTATACTTTAGCTAAACCCTCCCCTGTAAGCTGTAGGCAAAACGACGGGGAGGGTTTCATTATGAAGCGGCTTGCGTCCTATTTCACCGCTCGCAACGTGAGGATTGCGTGGATTGTGGTCACCCTTGTTGCCCTAGCTGCCGCAGCGGGGGCTCCTCCTGGATATCAGGGGGGCGGAGGCGGATAGACGGATAGATAGATGATCCTGATAGCCCTATGTTTGGCTCTGCTGATAGGGCTGGCGGCAGTGGGAGGCAGGGTCAGCAATCTCGCTCACGTAAAGGTGAAGTGGGCGTGGCTGGCCCCTCTCGCTTTCCTCATGCAGGCATACCTCATCTTCTTTCCGGCTGATACGGCGCGTGGACTGCTAAGTGCGAGGTCCTTGCTACTCACGATATCGCACATCCTGTTGTTTGTGGTGGTTTGGCAGAACCGCGATCTCGGCGGAGTGAAGCTCATAGGTCTGGGCTTGCTGCTGAATTTCCTGGTGATGGTGGTGAATGGTGGGTTCATGCCCATCACACCCGATGCTTTGGTTCAGATAGGATACGATGGCAACGTAGCCCAGATGGAGACGGGATACATTGTAGGGCGCACCAAGAACGTAGTGGCCGAGCCTGGAGATGCAGGGCTGTGGTTTCTCTCGGACATCATGGTCGTTCCCAGACCCTTTCCCATCCCAGCGGCCCTCAGCGTAGGGGATGTTCTGATCGTGTTGGGGGTGTTATTGTTTCTAAGGGAGCCCATGTTCCTGCGTGGTGCTCGTGCCACCTTGGCGTAGACACTTACTTGTGCAACTGGAGGAGAAAAAAGGATGTCAGATCAGACCCTGAACAACATCATGTGCATGGCTCTGATAGATGGCAAGTTTCGTGACACTCTGCTCGCCAACCCTGCGGTTGTCGTGGAGGATTTCGACCTCGATGCTGAGGAGCAGGATGCCCTCACGGGCATCAAGGCCGATTCGGTGACGGAGTTTGCACGCAAACTGCATACGTGGATGAGTCAACGCCCGGGTGGCAACAACGGCAACGGTCATCGGAAGACGACCAGGCCGACGCAGGTTGTCCACAGGCTGTTCCTGGAACCTGTCCTTGACTAGTATGCAGTTCCGCTAAGCCAAGGCGGACGGTGAGTGCGGGATGGACGCCTGGGCCAGGCGGTGGCTGAGGGTGGTGGCGATATAGCGTCCGGATTGAAAGTGTGGGCCGAATCGCTTCACTCGCGGTTGACGGCGGGGCCTCCTGCGTGGAGTGTGGTGAGGCGGCAATGCTGGAGAGAACGATTACATGATTGACACCAATCTCGAGGTCAGGAGAGAGGCTGGTAGGAAGATACTCGTGGTGGACGATGAGCAGATCATCCTCGACCTCCTAAGGCGGGTGCTGAGTCGCGAGGGATACCAGGTTACAACCGCGCGCCACGCCGAGGACGCAGTGAGCGAGGTGAACGCCGACAGCTACGACTTGGCGATCGCCGATGTGGACTTGCGCCAGTCGGATGGACGCGAATTGATGAGCCTGATTGGAGAAACGAGTCCTCACACAGCGCTCGTGGTGATGACGGGCAACCCCGAGGAACGGGTGGTGCGGTTTGCCCGCGACCATGCCCAGGGACTACTGGCGAAGCCATTTGCGCTAGAACAGTTGCTGGCGGTGGTGAGCGGCGCCTTGAGCGAGAGAGTGAAAGACGCGCCTCAGCCTGACGTTGCATCTTCTTTGGCCCCCTGTCTTCACGCGGGGATACGGGCATGAACAAGGAAATGCGCATCCTAGTCGTCGACGACGATTGGCCGATGGCCAAGACGCTCGTTGACGTACTCAACCTCAATAGGTACCGAGCTGAGGCTGCCTACTCCGGCCCGGAAGCACTGGTGATGATGGGGGAGGTCCAATTCGACTGTGTCCTCACAGACATCAAGATGCCTGAGGTCACCGGGGTCGATCTGCTGAGGGCCATCAAGGAGGTACGTCCTCACGTGCCTGTCGTGTTCATGAGCGCCTATGCAGCGGGTAGCCTGGTGAACGAGGGGCTGAGAGAGGGCGCTCTTGCCAGCTTCGTCAAGCCGCTCGATATCGACTTGTTGCTCTGCTCCTTGTCTGTGCTGAACGAGCAACGGTCCATTGTGGTCATCGATGACGATGCGAAGTTCTGGCGGGTGTTGGGGGAAGGCCTGGAGCGTCGCGGTTTCACCATGCTGAAGGTTGAGGACCCCGAGGACTTGTTGGAGATCCTCAAGCCGAACGGACAGGCGGTCTTCCTGGGAACTAGGTTGAACGGCGTCAAGGGTCTGGAACTCCTGGAGAGGATCCGGGAGCAGTATGACACTCTTCCGGTCGTACTAGCGACCGACGGACGAGAGGCGACCTCCTCGGAAGTGGAGAAGGCACAGAGCCTGAATGTGTTTGCGTACTTGCACAAGCCGTTCGAGGCCGATGAACTCCTAGGGGTGCTGGCCGACATTCGGCGGAGGGAAGTGGGAACGCTCCTCCGTCGACGCGGGGGCGCGCTGGTCGGCCAGGTTGCCTAGCTTAGTCCGACTGTTGCGCCCATTCAGGTCAATTCGGCCAGTTCTCACACCCGGCTGGTGACCTTTGGTGCTATTGTCAACCAGGTTGGCCGAGGCCTGCTTGGCATGTCTACACTCTGTCAGTCTGGACAGGCTCGGGGAAGCCCAAGGGGGGAGAAGCAGTGGATGTCATCCGAGTAGCGACGCGTTCAAAACCCACAGCGGTAGCTGGCGCTATCGCTGCGTCGGTGCGGCAGAGCAACGAGGCTAAGGTCCAAGCTATCGGTCCTATGGCTGTGAACCAGGCGATGAAGGCCATCGCCGTAGCTCGTTCGTACCTTGCGGTAGACGGCATGACGATCGTGTGCGTGCCCAGTTTCATTGAGGTGCCCGTCGATGGGGGCAAACGCACGGCGATGAGATTCCAGGTGGAGCCACGGTAGGTGACCCTCGATAGCGTGGATCGAGATAGGTCGTGCGGGTTTGCGGGCATGGATGTCCGGGCCCTTCCGGGCAGGAGGGCTGTAGCCTTTGGCGGTGCACGACATGCGGATCTACTGCCGCAGCGCTGGTAGCTTCTCTCGCAGCTCTGCTATCGCCTTGGAAGCGTGGCGACGGGTGATAGCCTTGGTGGTCGCTTCAACGTTTGGCTGGTTGTGATCGCGCAGAGTCCCCTGGCCGTACTCTGCGGCGTAGGAAGCCGGCAGCTCATCTGGGAATTCCTGATCGCTCATGATGCCGTAGGCTAGCGTCCACGCCCTCGGCATGACACTCACTTCATAGCCGCCACCGCCCAGTGCCACCCAGCGTGGCACACAATCCCTGAGTATCCTCACAACCTGAGAGTAGCCTTGCGTGGTGAGAGCCAGGTGCCCCAGAGGGTCCAGGAAATGTGTGTCGATCCCCAGTTGGCTCACCACAACATCAGGCTCAAACCACCGGAGCAACGGAGGCACCACCTGCTCGAAAGCCCATACGTAGACCTCGTCGTCGGTGTAGGGTGCCAGGGGCAGGTTGACCGCGAAGCCCTGTCCGACTCCACGCCCAGTTTCTCGCACGAAGCCGGTCCCTGGAAAGATGAAGCGCCCCGATTCGTGCACCGATATCGTCAGCACCCTGTCGGTATCGTAGAAGGCCTCCTGGACACCATCGCCGTGATGAACGTCTATGTCCACGTAGGCCACCCTGAATCCCTGGGCGAGCATGGAGTGGATGAGCACGGCGGCGTCGTTGAAGATGCAGAAACCAGAGGCGTAGTTGGCGCGGGCGTGATGCATCCCACCGGCAGGACTGAAGGCCACATCGACCTCGCCACTGGTGACCAGTTGAGTAGCCCGCAGCGCAGCGCCAACTTTCAGGTCAGCTATCTCGTACATGCCCTCGAAGACGGGGTTGTCGCCCGGACCGAAGTTGTACTGGCTGGCGGCATACGCGGACTCCCCGCTGCTGAGGCTGTGCACTGCGTCCACGTACTCTTTGCTGTGGAAGAGCAATAGCTCGTCCGTGGTTGCGGGCCTGGGGGCCACGAGCCGCGAATTGTGCCCATCGAACGCTCCGTAGGCTGTCATCAGCTCGTAGACCCGCTGTAGTCGTTCAGGTCTCAGCGGATGGTACTCGCCATGCCCGATTTGCCACAGTTCTTCCGACAGCACGACAGCGCTCTTGGACATTGGCCTATCTCGTGAGGCGGCCCCGGACGGTCTGGGCCGGTGGAGTCATTCGCCGATAATCTGCAAGACTAGCTTGCGATCGTGGGGACGGACGTCGAAGTCCAGGAAAACGATCTGCTGCCACGTGCCAAGGGTGAGTCGCTCGCTCACGATGGGCACGGTTAGAGAGGCCCCCAGCAGCGCTGCCCGCACGTGGCTGTGGCCATTGCCATCTCCCCAGCGCAAGTTGTGACGATATTCCAGGTCCTGCGGCACTAGACGCTCGAACAGTGTCTGCAAGTCCGAGATAGCGCCCGATTCGTACTCAATAGTCGTCAGCGAACTGGTGGCGCTCGGAGTGAAGATGGTGACAATGCCGTCGCTGATCCCGGACTCAGCGACCTTGCGCGCCACATCATCAGTTATGTCCACGACCTGGCTGTTGCCCCGTGTACTGAAGCTGATGCTCTCTGTGACAATCATGCGTGACGACCTTTCTGCTGAAACATGACTCTCTACAACAAAGGCCCTTCTCGATTTCGAGGAGGGCCTTCTGATAGGCGCACGGTGATGGGCCCACCAGGGTTCGAACCTGGGACCAACCGGTTATGAGCCGGTCGCTCTGACCACTGAGCTATGGGCCCCCTTGAGGAGCGGGAGACGAGATTCGAACTCGCGATCCTCTGCTTGGAAGGCAGATGCTTTGCCAACTAAGCTACTCCCGCCGGATAGCCGCCAGAGCGGCAAGCTAGTCGGGGTGATAGGACTTGAACCTACGACCTCGGCGTCCCAAACGCCGCGCGCTCCCACCTGCGCCACACCCCGCTCCACATCTCTATTATAGTCGATCACTGGCTGGAGGTCAAGGATTGCTCCCGCCGGTGTCGCACGATGGTGCACCGTATCCTCCGCATATGAGCTGCTCGGTGCTGCCACTCCGCTCGAGGGTGCCTGATTCGCCATGAGTTGTCGCTCAACGTCACGTTCCAGGTTGGGCCTATTGGCTCTGGTGTACGGTTGTGGTAACATATCGCCGAGTGAACGATGGACAGGACGGGAGGGGATGTTGCTTAGACCAAAGCTGCGGGACCTCGAGGTCCACGTCGTCGACCAGTCTGGCCAGCGCGGCGTCTTGTTGCGCGATCCGCTGCGGCTCAGTGAGCGGGCCATCTTCCTGCCCATGACACTCGCTCCCTTGCTACAACTGTGCGATGGCACCCGTGACGAGGCTGGACTGCGCGCGTCGCTGGCCGTCAGAGCTGGGGTCCAGATAGGACCGACGACGTTGGAACAGGTGCTGGTGCAACTGGATGAGGCCTTACTGCTGGACAACGACCGTTTTGCTAGGGCGTACGAGGCTGCATTGCGTGGATTCCGCACGGCTGCGTTTCGTCGGCCGGTGCTGGCCGGCCACAGCTATCCGGCCGATCCAGAGGCACTGGAGGCAGCTCTCCGATCCTACGTCGCTGAGGCCCTCGGAATCCAGCAAATGCTAGATGCGGTGGACGGTGGTGAGGTGAGGGGGCTGATCAGTCCGCACATCGACTACCAGCGGGGTGGATCGATTTACGCTGGCGTCTGGCAGCGGGCAGAAGATGCGATCAAGGAGGTCGAACTGGCGATCATCTTGGGGACCGACCACATCGGCGGCGCCAAGCTCACGCTGACACATCAGAGATATGCAACTCCTTGGGGCGTGCTTCCCACCGCGAACGATGTCGTGGATCGGGTCGCGCGGGCTGTGGGGCCTGAAACCGCATTCGGCAAGGAGCTCCACCACCGTGTTGAGCATTCCATCGAACTGGCGGCGGTATGGTTGCATTTCCTGCTAGGTGACGGGCAGTGCTCGCTGGTGCCGGTGTTGTGCGGCGGCTTCGAGTCCTTCATAGAGGGCGACGCCAATCCTGCCGAGGATGTCGACCTGGCTGCCTGTCTCGAGGTACTGAAGGAGACCGTGTCCTCCCGCAGGACGATCATCGTTGCCGCAGGAGATCTGGCTCACGTAGGGCCTGCCTTCGGTGACGGCTATGGCATCGATATCGTCCAGAAGGCTCTTCTGAAGACAGCAGATGAGGAGACGCTGGATCTGATCTGCGCAGGTGACGAGGAAGCTTTTCTGGAGCAGATAAGAGCAGAGGGCGACCGGAGGCGGATCTGCGGGTTGCCGCCCATCTATCTGGCTCTGGACCTGCTGGGGGACACACAGGGCGCGGTGACCGGCTACGCGCAGTGCTCCGCCGATAGTCAGGGGACCTCGTTCGTGTCGATCTGCGGGGTCTTGCTTTCCTAGCCCGGATTCATACCGGCGGCACCTGGAAGCTCGCCACGTCTTCCAGGAGGAAGTCCAGGCCCAGCCTGCGCAAACTCTCCTCGCTGGGTACGGTCGTATGGGCATCCCAGCCGAAGCGGGCAAGGACCTCACTACGCATGGTCTGGTAGTCCACGGTGATGCCCTTCAGCCTGCCTTCCTCCAGCGGAGGCTCTCCAACCATCCGCCCAGGCACGTTCCTCGTTAGAGGGTTGTGGCCCTCACGCAAGTTGAAGATGTGACGAATGGTACCTATACGCATGCCGATGTCCCACACGTCTTCCAGCGTGTACTTCCACCCAGTGACTGCGGTGAGCTGTCTGGCGATCAGTTCCACGTGATAAACGAAGTGGCCAAACATGCACAGCCCCGCCGAGTTGACCACGTGCATGGAGGTCCACAGCTTGTAGAAGTCCTCGGCCTGTCCTTCGTAGACGTACTTGTACTTGGTGCCCCGAACCTTGATGCCGGGCGGTGACCATGCGCCACCTTGCGTGTGACGACCAGGTGTGGCATCTATCAAGTAGGTGGTAGCCAGAGCAGGCATGAACCTGGGATCGTGCCCCGGTAGTTCTTCTCCGCACACGTGGATGGCGTACTGGTCCGCACCACGACCGATCCTCTCCGCGGCCATCATTGCCCCGTCGGCCAGCAGATCCCCGAACCCCTGGCGCCTGGCGATGCTCTCAGCGAGGGCGACGATCGCTGCGTGGTTCCCCCAGGTTAGCTCGAGGCCGTCGCTCTCCTGTCTGTTGATGATGCCTTCTTCAAAACACTCGATGGCGAAGCCGATGGTCGCACCAACTGAAATGGTGTCCAAACCGTACTCGTTGCAGATCTCGTTGGCCTTGACAATGGAGTCCAGGTTGTCGTTGAGGAGATCGGTGCCGAAGGACCATAGTGTCTCGTACTCCGGCTTGTGTCCCACCGAGCCGGGCATGGCAGATAGTGCGTACGGGCCGTGGTCCACTTTCACCCATCCTCCGCAGGAGATGGGGCAGCCCCAACACCCGTATCTCTTGGCCTGTAGTGCGACCACAGATTCTTCCCCAATCCTCTCGGCTCTCCCGATTGGGAAGTGGGTTGGACCGGCGCCCCCCCAATTCCTCACGGGGGAGTCTCCGCTCTGGGCCGAGGCGGCTGTCCCGGAGCACGTCCCGTAGTCGTGAAGAGATGAGGCAAAAGAGCTTGGCTTCTTCTGATACTCTCTTCTCAGTCTTGTGATGCCCTTCTCGTCGGCCAGCGGCACTTTTAAGCTACCCTTGACCACCACTGCCTTCAGTTTCTTGGCGCCCATCACGGCGCCCAGCCCGCTGCGCCCGGCTGCCCTACCACCGTCGTTGACCACGCAAGCCATCAGCGACTGTTGCTCACCGGCGGTGCCGATGGAGGCGATCTGGATGTCCTGGCCCAGTTCGGCCTTCAGCGTGCGCTCCAGGGCGGCGACGTTCTTGCCCCACAGATGCGCGGCGTCTCGCAACTCGGCTCGACCTTCGTTGACGTACAGATACACCGGTTGCTCCGAAACCCCGCTTACCAGGATTCCATCGAAGCCAGCGAACTTCAAGCGGGGGCCGAAATGCCCCCCACAGTTGGCATCGCCCCAGGTATTCGTCTTGGGTGACTTGCCGAAGACGGTGAACCTGGACCCGATGAGGGCCGGGGTGCCCGTGAGAGGCCCGGTCATGAAGCCCAGGATATTGTCCGGCCCCAGGGCATCCACTCCCGCCCCCATGCGCCGGTACAGGAGGTACGCGCCCGTGCCGTAGCCCCCGATGTACTCTCGACACACCTCCTCGTCGAGAGACTCCTCTGCGAGCGTACCAGTAGACAGATCGACGTTGAGGATCTTCCCCATGTAGCCGCCTGCCATTTCAGTCTCCTTTCTCGAGGGGGGAGGGATGGGCCCGACTTGTGCGAGCCGGCATGCTACGCCCAGAGCTCCTTGTGGATCCCCACCCAGAGCATGGTTGACCTCCTCGTTCAGGTCCCCTACAGGTACCAGGTAGAACAGTTCTGCCCTTGGCGCAGCGCTCCATGCCCCGGAATTGTAGACCGCATGGGCTGCCACTTCAAGGCCCCCACACAGCCCTGCACTCTCGCCATACACAACCTTGGCGGGTATAATAGACACAGACCATGGTTTTCGGTCCTGGAGGTGGAGGTGTCTCAAGCGGTGTACAGTGTGCCCTACGGCAAGGGCGAACTGACGTTCGGACTCCCTGTTGGCTTCAAGGAGGCGACAGTGGTGCATCACAGAGCGGTGGCGCCGCTGGGGGACGTTGTATCCAGTATACGGTCTGCTCTGAGAGATCCGGTGGACTCACCGCGCCTGCGAGATCTCGCTCGCCCAGGCGATACGGTTTGTATCGTGGTGACGGACATGACGCGGCCTTGCCCGGATCACCTGTTGGTGCCTGCTCTGCTCGAGGAGTTGAGGGCGGCGGGTGTTGAGAAGAGGAACATCACGCTGCTGGTGGGAGTGGGCATGCACCGGCCAAGCACTGATGAGGAGAAGCGGTCGAAGCTCGGAAGGGAAGTAGTACGGGAGTACGATGTCCGGGATTCCGATCCCCTTGATGCGGAGAAGCTGGCGGATCTGGGGCTGACCTCCGGTGGCGTGCCCTCGGTGGTGAGCAGGCTGGCCTCCGAGGCCGATTTGCTCATCGCCACAGGAGTGGTGGAGCCACATCTGTATGCAGGTTACAGTGGGGGCCGCAAGACGGTGGCTATCGGCGCCGGCGGCGAACGGACGATTGAGGTTACGCACGGCCCCCAGATGCTTGATCAGCCCGGCACCCGCCTAGGGGAAATCGAGGAGAACCCTTTCCACCAGGCCGTGACGGAGATAGCCGGGAAGGCTGGACTGCGTTTCATCCTTAATGTCGTTCTGGATAGCGCGGGTAGAGCAGTGACCGTCGCGGCCGGGGAACCGGAGGCGACTTTCGAGAGCCTGGTGGAGAGAGCCAGGCGACTCTATGAGGTGGAGGTCTCTCAGCAATATGACGTCGTGATCGGTGGCGTTGGATACCCAAAGGATGTCAATCTGTACCAGGCCTCGCGAGCACCGACCTACCTGTTTTTCGCTCCCAGGCCTGTGGTGAAGAAGGGTGGCACGATAGTCATCCCAGCCCGTTGCCAGGAAGGAGTTGGACAGGGTCTGGGTGAGAGAAGGTTCCACGAGTTGATGAGATCCGCGCACGACGCCAAGGAGATAGTCGACACCGCTCGCAAAGAGGGCTACCCCGCAGGGGGGCAGCGCGCCTTCGTTGTGGCCAAGGTCCTTCAGGAGTGTGAGGTCGTAATCGTGGGATCGGAACAGCCCGGGCTAGTCGAGGAAACGAAGATGCTTCCAGTCGCGGACATGATCGAGGCCTTTCAGTTCGTGGAGCGGAAGCACGGGAGAGACGCCGACGTGCTTGTTGTCCCTCACGCTTTGCATGTGGTGCCTGTGGTCGCGGAGTAGGGATCAGTAGGGCATCTTGGCAAGAACGCCTACAAGGGCCTCGACGACCTGCTCAGTGGAGGCAGACTGATCCTGCCGGCGCAGGCACTCCAGCGCGTGATTCTGGACTAGTATCAGGCTTGCCTGATGGGCAGCGGAGCGGATCGCAAGCAACTGGTGCAGGATGTCCTGGCAGCTTCTGTCGTGGTCCAGCATGTTCTGCACACCCTTCGCCTGTCCTTCGATTCTGCTCAGCCTGTTCTGGAGGTCTTTCTTGGCCGCCAGCGAGACTTGGTGCATCGCCGCTATTCCTGAGGAGAGGTATGGTGGGAGCCCACGGCTCTCACAAGATCAGATGCTTCAACCTGAAGGCTGGCACGAATCTGATGACGACGACGTGAAGTTGGGTGTGGTACTGAAACCACTGGTCCCGAACAGAGAAAGGAGCTTCTCCGCTTGCTGGCTGCCGCAGTTGGGACAGGTCAGTTTGGTGTGATCATTGCCGCTCCGAACGAGTTTCTCGAACTTCTCACCACACTCCTGACAACGGTACTCATAGATAGGCATGAATCGCTGACCTCCTGTGAAGTCCAGTTCTTTGACGGTGCTCCCGGGGTATCGACGTGAAACGGGTCGAACGTCTCAAGGCTGCCGAGCGCTCGCGAGGCCGGGCATGTATACAGGGCCTGGCACTCAACTGTCCTGTTCGCAGTTCTTCCGGTCAGACGACGGGATATACCCCCTGGGGGTACCTACTTCATTATAGCACGAAGGGCCGGCGCGTGTCAAGTGCTGCGGGCAAGCATAGTATGGGGATGGAAGCACTGAATGTGCGCAGCGGGTGGCATTCGCCTCTGAGCGACGTGATGACAGCGGTGGGCGGCGTAGATGATTGACGACACTGGGGCAAGGCTGGAAGTCGAGGACGGCACTGCTGGGGAAGTCTGGACAGTCCTGAGCCACAGGAGGCTTGTCCTCTCGGCTTTGCTGCTGTCGATCCTCCTGACGAGTGCGACCTTGTCGCAGCGGTGTATGCTCTCCGCGGCTCTGCTAGCCGAGATCCGCTTTGCAGCTAGTGCGGATCCGATGGTTGAGGTGGGCAGTCCTGTCGAGTACAGTATTGCCGTCTCCAACTGGGGCTTCGCAGAAGCGACCAGTTTGTTCGTTACCCACGTGCTCCCAGATGGATTCACCTACGAGGCAGGTTCGTCCGAAGTGGAAGTGGATGGGCAAGTGGTGCCTCTCCAGGATCCGGATATCCAGGGGCAGAGTCTAACGTGGGGAGAGTTCGGGATCGTTGCCGCCAGTGGAGTCTTCGACAGTCACTATGGCGTCCACACCTTTGTCCAGGATCTGTGTACGGCGTCTTACGTTGACTTGCAGCTAGACAAGGCTTTGGAGCTCGTCGGCATTGGCGGTTACGTGACGCAGCTCCTCTATCCCGTGACTGAGGCCACGCAAGGGCCCCATCCCTGTTGGGTCTACTTCGTGGACTCGGCGTACGACCGTCAGTTGGTCCCCATCGTGCGGCTTCAGGGGGAATGGGGAGGCGATTTCTGGCTGAAGGCGGAGCCGGACAGCCCCGGCGATTATGCTTCTCTCGCCAAGGCATACAAGAGAGTCGTGAAAGGGCTGCCACGTCGCGAGGGACACCGCCTGTACGTTCAGGTGTGGAACGAGCCGGATCTGCCGCTGGAGTGGAGCGGAGAACCAAATGCTGTGGAGTATGGCCATTTCTTCGTGGACGTTGCGGCGGCGATCCACCGTATCGGAGATTCGCGCATCAAGGTGCTCAACGGGGCCCTCACGCCTGGGAATGCCTCCTTCACGAGACAGTTGACGGGTGTGCCTCGATTCGTGGACTCCTTCGACCTCTGGGCTTCGCACTGTTACCCGCTCAATCACCCGCCAGGCTACAACATCCACGACGGCACGGCGCGCTACCCTCAGTACGCCATTGACAGCTATCTGCTAGAGCTACAGGCCTTGTCCAAGTATGGCGGACGGAGAGGCGTCAAGGTCGTGCTGACGGAGAGCGGCTACGGTCTGTACGACCGAACGTTTCGATTCGAGGGCTACCCAGCCATTACCGAGGACAACCGCGCCTACTACATGAGAAAGGCGTTTCAGGACTTCTGGCCTTCCTGGTCTGAAGTCGTGGGTGTCACCGCCTTCGAACTGGTCGATCCCTACGGTACATGGCAGGAGTGGGACTGGCTCTATCCTGGCACGGACCTCCCGCACAAGCAATACACGGTGGTCAGCGCGCAGCCCAAGCCGGAGCCTCTTGAGGTGCACCCTTCCAGCCTGACCATCAGCTTCCGGGCGCGGGCCGCGGACGTGGCTGGGACGTACAGGAGCGACGTTACGGCAACGGCAGAAGACGCAACGATCTACCCCCTTCTCTCGGCCGCGCCGGTGATCGTGGTGGACGAACTCTACGTCCAGCGTCTGCCTCTTGGCGCGAGAGGCGGTGCTGCGATGTCAACGAGCCTGGAGGCCCCGGACGAGGCGGAGCCGGCCAGCGATCTGGACTACTTGTTGAATCAGTTGGAGGCCTCGGCGGGCGAACTCCCTTCCTCGTTGGAAGGACCGATCACCTATCTGGGTGATCCGAGCCGCTCTGCCGAAGCGCCGACCATCCGAGCGAGGATTGAGTTGGGAGCCGATCCCCAGGGGATTGCGCTCGATCCTCAGAGGGACCGGGTCTACGTGACACTGAGCGAGGGTAGCCTGGTCACTGTGGACACGCAGAATGATCGGGTGGTGTGTCTCACTGAAGTCGGGAGCGACCCGCAAGGCGTGGCCGTCGATCAGTCAACCGGCCTGATATACGTGGCCGACTACGGCGCGGGTACGTTGTCGGTAGTGGATGGACTCGGGTGCGGCGGCGTGACCACCCTTACTGGGCTCGAGGGACCCAGCGCTGTGGCTATCGATCAGAGTGCTGGCCGGGTCTACGTGAGCGACTGTGCCGCGGGTCAGGTCGTGGTTCTGGATGCGGATAGTCAGCGGGTGGTTCACCGATTGCCCGTGGGATCATGTCCGGAGAACTTGGCCCTGGACCGGGAATCGGGTTTTCTCTACGTCAGCCACAGCGGCGATGGCACGGTGTCGGTCATCGAGCTCGAAGACCTGGAGATCACGGCGACGATGCGGGTCTCACAAGGGCCTGTGCTCGGCTTGGCCGCGGACGCGGCAGCCGGGGAGGCATACGTGGTTTGCCTTGACTCTCCGCCCCGGCGTCGCATAACCGTGGTGGATGGCGGCAGCGGAGAGGTCAAGCGTTCCCTGGTAGGCGGTTGGGATCGCCCCTTGAGTGGGACGTACGCGGTGGCCATTGACACGGATAGAGGACGTTTGTACGTAGCTGACGGTCAGGAACTGCTCGTGCTGAACGCTGAGGAGCTCACGTTGACTTCAGCGACGCCCGTTGATGCCGCCACCTACAGCTTGGGGCTCGCAGTGGACACCTTGAGAGAGAGGGTCTATGTGGTTGACAGTGCGGACGGGGCGCTGTTGGTTCTCGAGCACTAGGGTGTTTGTGCCAATAGAGGCTGTCGGGAGTGGCTGTGAGGGGCGCCGCGCGGCTGCCAGGGTCGGTCGCGGCGTACCGTGTCCAGTCAAATGAAAATGTTACCGAAGGGAAGCCATTCTTTCAAATG
>CAZOBP010000002.1:0-80285 GCA_964577995.1 uncultured Anaerolineales bacterium | reverse complement strand
ATGGTGGTCCAAACCGTGCTGAAGAACGTCGAGACCGCCAAACGGGCCATCACAGAGGTGGTACCGCTGCTACCGCCCACACGTGAGTGTGGTTGCGACACCGCACTGTCCGTAGCCATCCAGACAGCAAGGGACCGTATCCCAGGACGCGTGAGGCAGGAGCTCAAGCTGCTCCTCGGAAAGTACCTGGACTGACGATCCCATGGAAACGGGCACGGGTAGAGGCGGTAGCGAATCCGTCTCGCTGGCGCGGACGCTGAGTGGCTTCGACGCCACGATGATCGGCGTTGGGGCCATGATCGGCGCAGGTATCTTCGTGCTGACGGGCATCGCTGCTGGGGTCGCCGGGCCAGCTCTGATCCTTGCCTTCCTGCTCAACGGCATAATGACGACTTTCACCGCTGCCTCGTACGCCGAACTAGGCTCCATGTTCCCCAATGCTGGCGGCGGCTACCTCTGGATCAAACAGACTCTTTCTCCCCTATTGGGATTCCTCAGCGGCTGGATCACCTGGTTTGGCCACTCGGTGGCCTGCAGCTTGTATGCTCTGGGGTTCGGTCACTATACCGCGGATCTCCTCGAACGACTTGGACTTAGCCCCACCTTCGTGGACACCAACGTGCTGGCCGTAGCAATCGCGGTCGCCATCACTGCTCTTTTCACGTACATCAATCTCCAAGGCGTCTCCGAGACCGGCAAGGTGGGCAACATCCTGACCCTGTCCAAGATAGCGATTCTGGGCCTCTTTGTTGGCTTCGGTCTGCTGAGCATGCTGCGGCAAGGAGATTGGACGTTCAGGTTCGAGCCTTTCTTCCCCACGGGCCTCGCTGGAGTGGTGATGGCTGCTGGCTTGACTACCATTGCCTTCCAAGGGTACGAGATCATTGCCCAGTGTGGCGAGGAGATATGTGAGCCCAAGCGCAACCTGCCACGAGCCACCTTCGCCGCCATAGGGGTAGCAGTTGCCGTCTACCTTGGAGTGGCCTTCGTGGCGTTGGGCGCCGTGGAGCCGTCAATCCCGGGGATGGCAACGTGGCAGTTCCTTGCACGGTTCGAGGAGACGGCAATCATAGAGGCGGCCCGTCAGTTGATGCCTCTTGGAGCATTCGTGATGATAGTTGGCGGCCTGATGTCCACGATGTCGGCGCTGAACGCCACCATTTACGCTTCGTCGCGAGTCTCCTTCGCCATGGGTCGGGATCGCAACCTGCCCGCACTCTTCGGGCAGGTGCACCCGAATCGGCACACACCGCAGTCTGCCATACTGATCTCTGGCACCTTGGTAGCTCTCATCGCCGTGGCCCTACCTGTCACGTCGGTGGCCAGCGCCGCCGACATCATGTTCCTGCTCCTTTTCATGATGGTCAACGTCACGGCCATCCGCATGCGCCACCTCCGGCCGGATTTGGAGAGAGGTTTCAGAATCCCGTTGATGCCATTGATCCCCATCTTGGGCATCATTTCTCAGGCAACGGTGATCGTCTTCCTCTTTCGCTTGAGCCCCCAGGCTTGGCACATAGGAGGGCTCTGGATCGCGGCGGGGCTGGTCTTCTACGTAGTCTATGCCTCCCGAACCGAGCCCATGAAGGAGCCTTTCGAGGTCATCCACCAGGAGATAGTCTCTACGGGGAGATACTCCATA
This sequence comes from uncultured Anaerolineales bacterium, assembly GCA_964577995.1. Classification (GTDB taxonomy): domain Bacteria; phylum Chloroflexota; class Anaerolineae; order UBA7937; family B3-Chlor; genus JAUVXJ01. The sequence goes on along the minus strand of CAZOBP010000002.1, from coordinate 78,643 downwards.
CTCATCCCTGTGGCTGATGAGCTGCAAGCACGCCTGCTGGGCACTCTGGCCGCGCCCATCGCCAGAGACAAGGACGGTGAGGTATTCGCTCTGCACGTGGTGCGCGTGCCAAAGCAACTTAGCATCACCGACGGCCGGTTCTTCCTCAAGCACGGGAAGCCCATCCTGGAGGAGGTGATCGCTCAGGCCAAGGCGTTGGATGTGCCCGTGAACACCATGATCCGCTTCGGGCGCGACGTTAGCCAGGCCGTCATTGACACCGCCCGCGAGCGCAACTCCGACCTCATTCTCCTCGGCTGGCTAGGCACTACCAGCGGCGAAGGAAGGGCCTTCGGCAGTGTCATCGATGCGGTCAGCAAGAACCCACCGTGCGACGTGGCTATGGTACGATACAGGAAGCGAGAGGACCTGCACGAGATCCTGGTGCCGACGGGTGGCGGACCTAGCTCCTCTCTCGCCCTGGAGCTGGCTATCGCTCAAGCGCGAGAGTACGAAAGAGCAAACGGGTTCCAGCCCCACATCACGGCGCTCTACGTCGCCCGTGGCGGTGACCGGAGACTGATAGAGCTGGGTGAGGGGATCTTGGACAAGGCCATGGCCCCCTTTGACTACCCGATCGAGCCCAAAGTGATCTCCGCTCCCACCATCCTGGAGGGCATACTGCAAGAAGCGGAGAAATCCAACCTGGTCGTGTTGGGAGCGACGGAAGAGGGGTTCTTCGAGCAACTGCTCTTCGGCGCCCTGCCCGAGCGTGTAGCCAGGGAATGCTCGAAAACGGTGATGATCGTCAAACGCTACCAGGGACCCGTCAAGTCCTGGATTCACAGAATACGCTCGGCCGCGTAGGCTGGGGCTGGCTCGAGACCGGCCGCCTGTTACTGCTTTTTCCCCCAGATGTCGGTAGCGTTGATCTCTCTGTCCTCTGTCCAGGAGCCAGAGCTCCCCACCGCCCGGTAGAACTCCTCATCGTAAGTACGCGTCTGAACCACCACGGGCATGGGCACCGCGTGACCCATCAGGAGAACCTGCTGGCGGGTGTCCAGGCTGGCCAAGGCGCCTCTCAGGAAGGAGCGGCCGCCCACCCCTGTGAAGACCGCGTCTATGTCCCGTTCCTCGGTCAGCAAGCCTGTCACCCTTGTGCCCAACTGGGACATTACCTCGGGGTCAATACCGCTGGGGCGCTGGTCGATGACCATCAGCGTGACGTTGTATTTCCGCATCTCACGGGCGATGGTCCCAAAGATGGTCTGGCTGGCCACGGCGGGGCTAAGGAACTTGTGCGCCTCCTCCAGGGTGATCACTAACTGAAGCGGCCTGTCGGACTCAGCCTTCGTCTCCTCGAAGCGCTCCACCTTCTGCTGGTACAGCCTGCGGATGCGGCGTGTCACGATGTTGGCGACCAGCATGTAGTCCAGAGGACTGTCGAACCGCCCAAACTCGAGGATGATGCTGCGGCCCCTCCCCAATGCCGCCACCATCTCGTCGATGAGGGAGAAAGGCGCCTCCTCCTTGAGATATGCACGACGCTGGACCCCCCTCAGCTTGCGCTGTAGTGCTCGCGTCGCTTCGGGATGAGCTCCAGAGGATTGGCAGAACTCCGCCACGTCGTCCGCTGACATCGCCAAGAGCTGGCGCAGCCACTCCTTGCCGTACTGGTCCCCCAGCAGCCCCGCCGTGGCGGCCGTGGTAGACGTCAAGTCCAGTTCGTCGGCCAGGAGCATGATATCCTCGGCCTCGATCTGGTTCAGACCGACCGCCAGGGTCACGTCTACGTTACGCCGAGCCGCAGCCCCCTCATCCAGCGAGTAGACCAGAATCTGAGGGCCAAACAGGTCGCGCAGGCCCCTCACAAAGTGACCGTCCTCGGTCTGCTTGTCGAAGGCATATTCGCTGTGCATGTCGAAGATCAGGTTGGCTGCGGCACGCGTCCTGATCACGCCGCACAGCAGCACCCGCGCCAGGAAGCTCTTGCCCGTGCCCGACTGACCAAAGATGCCATTGGAGCGCTCCACGAACCTATCCAGACGTAGGCGGATGGGGATGTCCATGGGCACAGGCGTGCCTACAGCGAAGTTGGTGCCCCCTTCCTTCCCGAACACGGTGTCGAAGTCCATGGCGCTGGCCTTGCGCAGAGCGGCGAAGTGCATGGGTATGGTCCGAACCGGTCCAGGGCCCCTCTGCTCGTCGAGATCGGCTTTCAGTTCCAGCATCAGCATGGGTTTGACCTCTACCGTGGCGTAGTTGACGGTTCCGGTCAAAGCTTGCGCCAGCAGGGTCGATCCAGCCTCCGGGGGAGAAGCGAGCAGTCTGGGATCGGTGGCCTGGAGTTGCATGTCGGTTATCATGCCGAAGTAGCGATTGGAGGCTCCTTCGATGACGACCATCTCCCCAACGCGCAGGTCCTCGGTCGTGCAGTCAGCATCCAACCTGACCCCCAACCCTGTCTTGAAGGTCCCACCCGTGACCAAGCCTAATCGCGTTCGCCTCATCCCACCAAGACTCCTCCCTGTGGAGCTAGGTATCGCGCTCGATGGCGTACAGAACGGTCGCCAGCCGTTCGTAGTCCTGCTTCAACAGCTTCGCGACCTCTCGTGCAGCCACTTGCAGCCACTCCTCGTCGTGGCCTCGCCCGCGGTACACCCACCTCAGGTGCCCCGCGAGAACGAGTTCCACCGGGATCCGAACCGGCACCCCCAGCAGAAGACGGAAGTAGTACAGGTCCTGCGTGAAGCGGGTCGTCTCCTCCTCGTCGCACCCATGCACAGAGTAATGGAGCGGGGGAGGCTGAGAAGGCAGACCCTGGTGAACGACTTCCTTGTCAATGACCCCCACCGCGAGGCTGGTGAACTGGGTACGAAGGACGTGTTCGAGCTGTGGGTGCTCCCGATATACCTGATCGTCGTACACCTCTTCCGTGCTCCTCCGCACGGCGCGCCGACCCGGATCGAGGCTGCCCGTCTCACCGTGGCAGACCACAGCGCACAGATCGCGGTCCTCTGCAAGGTGCACTTTGACCAGTCTTCCCAGTTCGGGCGGGCGTCCCAAGTCGAGGCTCTCTGCCACGAAGTGCGTGCTGGTACTCTCGACGATCTCCCCGATTCTCATACACCTCGCCTTCTCTTGCTGCCGCTCTTCGCCGAGCCACTGTAGACGAATCCCCGCTCTGCCAGTGAGCGTTCTACCAGGAGCTGGACCAGTCGTCTATCGGACCCCGAGATGAACGCCTCCTCATGGGCCTCCTGCAAGGCGGGAGGGTACGGCGGGTGGATGGCGCTCCTCCGGGCCTGATCGTAGATCAGCGCCTGCACCAGGCGCAACGTCTGGGAGTCACCGGTTACCCACTGAGGAGCTTCCAGCCGCACAACCTCGCCACCGACGTTCATGTAGAAGAAATGAATACGATGAAGCCCATATCGATTCAGAATGGCCGACTTGCTGCCGAAGACATCCGAACGCTCACCGTCCTGGAGGAAGCCGAACAACTCCCGGTCTCGGATCTCCCTCAAGGCCCTGCAGAACTGCTCGACGTCAGCGGATGGACACCTGGCGCAGTCCATGTCGCCCTGGGTGCACAACCAGACCCTGAGTGAGTTGACCACGTCACGAGCCCCTGGATAGCTGATGTAACTGACTAGCGGAATACCCAGTGCATCGAACCTCTCCAGGTAGGTCAAGAACTCGGTGAGGAATCGCTCTTGTACAAAAGCGGGGTCTTCGGTCTGTAGCCCCCAGGTGATCAGCGACCCGTCGCGCAGAGCCACCAATGGGCGTCCCTCGACCCGCTCAGCCGCCTCCAGCAGCGCTCTCATCTCCGCCAGGCACATCTTGGCGCTCAGGCGCGCACCTTCTACCGGCGCACTCCGTACCAGAGGATCCAGGTACAGGTCTTGCTCTTGGAAGTAGAGTTGAGCCGAGGAGTCGAGGACAGCGGAGGGCTGCCTTCCGTAGGTGAGGACGGCGTAGCCAGTGTTGAGGACGTAGAACCGAAAAGGACTGTGCCGATCCGGAGCTATGTAGGAGCCGTCCGCAGCCACCACACTGAAGCTCGAAGGGCACTCCTGCACCTCGAACGCTCCATTGACGCCGCCGTCAGGGATACCCACGAGCCAAGGCAGCCGGACAACACGCTCCTCCAACTTGGCTCTGAGCTGCTCTGGACCGACGGAGTCCAAGAGCTGTAGCGCCCTCTCGACCCAGCGCCCGCGATCCTCCGCAGCGCTGGCCTGCACCATCTCGGTTATTCGCTGACCGAGCAAGTCCAGCTTCAGCGGCATGGTCCGCGCTCAGCGCAGCACTCGCTCATCGCCCACCCTCTTGGTAATGCGCTGATCGTCCAGATGTTCCATCAGGGCCAGGGCGTACTTACGGCTCGCCTGGAACATGTCGCGCACCTGTGCGACAGTGATGCTCCCGTGCTCCTCGATGTGAGCGATCACACGCTCCACCATCTCCTGATAGGTTTCCCGCAGGAAGAGAACGGTCTCGCTCACACGCACCAAGCGCCCTTCATCCAGCAACAGATTGAGCGCCTCCAACCCTACTGCGGCCTCGGTCTCGGCCACCGACGGGGTGGAGTACGCACTCTCGGCCAACGTCGCCAGCAACTCGTCGACCCTTCGCTGCTGTTCGGCACTGAATCTGACCTGATGTTGTGGCAACCTGACGACTGCTCCTGCTTCGACCAGTCCACCTTGATCAGCGGCGCGCTCCAGGAACTGGCTGAACGCACGGCTAGGGAGGTTCGACCTGCTCTTCAGTTCCTCGCGTGGCATGCCAGGGCGTAGTGGATAGCGTTGGTGGTACTCCTGCAACCAGGCCTCCATGCGACTCATCAGTTCTTGGTAGCTGGTGATGGCCATCACATACCGGTCATCGGTCGCCGGGCCACTGGCCGCTGAGTCACCTGCACCGAGCAGTAGCACCTGCCCTGTGCGCAGAAGCCCGCCCAGAGCCTCTCTACCGTTGTCCTCCACCAAGCCGCTGTCGTTCACCACCTCGCCCACCTGTCGCGGGCGCGGGCCCTGCGCAGCCTCCAGCAGGATCTCCTCGGGACTCCCGCGCAACAGAGCCTCGAGCCGCTGCACCAGCACAGGACGGAAGCGCCGATGACGACGTCGTGGGACTGGATCGACGACCACTCCGCCGCCAATGGTCAGGCTGGGAGAAGGTTGCCGTATGATGAAGCGATCGCCGCGCAGCACAGCGGTTGGCGACGACAATCGAAACTGGACCCAGCCCTCCTCGCCTGGCCGTAGGGTCTCGTCATCAAGCAGCCGGAGATGGGCCATGATCTGGGCTGAACCGCTGTAGAACTCCACCGGCACATTGTGTTTGAGGACTCTGGGGGCAGTCGGCAACAGACTGAGCCGTGCATCCACCAGGAAACTGCGCTCCAGCCGGCCAGGCAGCGTCAGCACGTCTCCTCGCCGCAATTGGTCGCTGCTCACACCCCCGAGATTTACGGCCACTCGACCACCAGGAGCAGTCGCTTCCAGCTTCTGACGGTGAGTCTGCAAACCCCGTATGCGCGCTTTGAGCCCGGATGGCAGAATCTCCACTTCCTGGCCCACCTCGAGACTACCATCGACGAGCGTCCCGGTGACCACGGTGCCAAAACCGGACATCACGAACACCCTGTCGATGGGGAGGCGCGGTTTCCCGATATCTCGTTTGGGAGGGACATGCTCCAATAAGTCATCTAGCTTCCCCAGCAGTGAATCGATTCCCGCGCCAGTTACGGCGGAGACGGGCACAATCTCAGCCTCTGAAAGTGTAGTATCTTCGATCAGTTCTGCGACGTCGTCCGTGACCAACTCCAGCCACTCCTGGTCCTCGACGACGTCCACTTTGGTGATGGCGACTACGCCGTGCTCCAGCAGCAGAAGGTCAAGTATGTCGAGATGCTCCCGGGTCTGGGGCATGATACCCTCGTCAGCAGCCACGACAAACAGAGCAGCATCTATGCCACCTACACCAGCCAGCATGTTCTTGATGAAGCTCTCGTGTCCCGGCACGTCCACGATGCTCGCCACTGCGCCGCTGGGCAACGTCAGCCAGGCAAAGCCCAGGTCGATGGTCATCTCCCTCTCCTTCTCTTCCTTGAGCCGGTCGGGATCTATGCCGGTGAGTGCCTTCACGAGGGCAGACTTGCCGTGGTCAACGTGCCCTGCTGTTCCGATGGTCCGAATGGACTGCGTCATGTTGCCTACCGGCGTGTAAGCCGCTTCCCCAGTTCCTTCATCAACTTCTCCAGTTCGCCGACCTCACGTCGCAGGTATGACAACTGGGTCCCCCACAATCCCCTTATGTGGTCATCGCGCTTGGCGTTCTCCCCGGCCAGTTGCTCCCACCTCTCGTCGTTTCTCAACCAGAGGAGTGCATTCTCCTGTCGCCACTCCTCGAGCTGCTGTCGTTGCCGTTCCTCTGCCGTCCGCTCTACATGCTGAATGGACTCCCGATCCTTCTCCAGTTGGATGCTCATCTCATGCAAAGACGCCAGCATCTTCTCGCCGTTTCTGAGTTGCTTGTCCGATAGTGCCACGCGCTCCCTCAACTCCTCTGCACTGCCGCGCCACTTGCCCATCTCCTTTGTCCAGCCGGCGATCTGCTTCTTCACCCTGTCATCCACCGCCCGGAGTTCCTCGGCAATCGCAGTGTGTTCCTGCCTGACCTCTTCACGAGACGATTCCAGATCCGAAGTCTGCTGGGATAGTCGCTCTATCTGAGTCTGCGCAAGCCTAAGACTTTCGACGATGTCGTCGGACCTCGAGCTCGCCGCTTCGCGTGCCTGGAGGAGATCGGTCGTCCTCTCTTCACTTCTTCTGATTCGGTCCTCAAGTGCCAGCAACGTCTCCTGCTGTTCCCGCCTCTCTTTGAACATCCCCTCCATCTGTGTACCTAGGGCCGCCGCAGTCTTGGTCAGACGGTCTATGTCCACCCGCTGGGTACGCAGTGTGACCTCCAGTCGGAACGCCTCCTCTATGCGCTGCTCAAGTCGAGCGAGGGCATTCTGCCGCTCACGCCTTTCCTCCCGCAGATGGCTGTCCGCGCTCTGACTATCCTTGGCCAGATGCTCCTCAGCCTTACGGAGCTCCAGCATGATCTCTTCCTTGAACTGCTGCAACGCCTTTTCGAACCTGGACAGACTCCTCGCCTCGACTGAGCCGCGGCTCAAGGTTTCCGACAACGCCTCCGTGGCCTCCTGAGCGTGAGTGAGTTGTGCCTCCTGCTGCTCCACCCTCTTCTGTAGTTCAGCAAGAAGCGCCTTGTCGCGCTGTCGCTCCTGGTCAAGCCAGTCCACGCGCTGTCTGGTCTCGCGGGCATCCATGTCGCTCCCCGACTTCTCCCTAGGCATTGTGCTCTTCAACCTCGCCGCTGACCAGAAACACCACTCGTTCTCCGATGTTGATCGCACGGTCGGCAATCCGCTCGAGATTGTGAGCGACCCAGAGAAGATAAGTCGCCCTGGTGATGGTACGCGGGTCGTCCATCATGAAGATGAGCAACTCCCGGAAGACCTGGTCGTAGAGCCTGTCCACCTCGTCATCCTCGTCGCCCAGGCTTCTGGCCAGCTCGGTGTCACGGTTGACGAAGGCCGTCAGCTCCTGCTCCAGCAGCCAGCGGCCCTTCCTGGCCATGCGGGGGATGTCCACGAGCGGCTTGAGGGGTTCACGAGGGCCCATCATGACTCCGATCTGCCCAATCCCCTTGGCGTGGTCCGCCATCCGCTCCAGCTCTGTGGCTATGTTGGCGATGGCAAAGATCACTCTAAGATCACTGGCCAGGGGCTGCTGCGTGGCAATCAACACGAGACACTGCTCCTCGATGTCGTGTTGGGCCTGGTTGATCGCCAAGTCGTCTCGTACCACCTGCCGGGAGAGATCGATGTCTCGCTTCTTGAGAGCCTCGACACTGAGGTCAATCGCCTTGTCGACCATCTTGCCCATTTCCAGGACATCTTGCTCGAGCGCTCTTAGCTGTTCGTCGAATGTCTCACGAGTCACGGTGAGAGCCCCCTTTCGTAACCTGCACCGTTGCTATTATAGCATCGACACATTGACCCTAGCAATGGTTGTGCACTCCCGATCGTGAAGCCAGATCGTCCACGCCAGCAGCGAGCCAGTTTGGACCTGATTACGACCTGCATAGGACCAGATTCCGACTCAGTGAGACTACAATGTGGTGGTGGCACCAATCAAGAAGGTCCGTGCTTCACTAGCCGCGCTCGAGCAGTACAGAGTGCTTCTCTATGGGGCACAGGGAGAGCGTAGCAGGAGTCTCGCAGACATGCCTGTCAAGTGGCTCACGTCCCCACCGACGTTGCCTCACTTGTTTGAGAGGGCCTGCGGTCCCTCCCCAGGATGTGGCCCACGGCGGTTCTCACCCCCTTTCCCATACCCTGGTAGGGACTGCGTGCAAAAAGGGTCCTCACGACGCATCGGGGTGGACCGCCGATGCAACGGGCGGAGTGAAACACTCCGGAAGCACCTTATTGAAACCGGCCGAAGCCGGTTCCTTACAACTGGTGCAGGACGTCAGTTCTGCACGGGAGCTATCCCCAGTGCGTTCTTCAACACCATGGTGGGTGCATTTGACTTGAGTCCAGTCCCTTGATAGAATGTCTGGCTGTGCGTGTCCGGCGCCGAAGTCGGCGACCGGATAGAGATGGCAAGAGCGCTTGGTGCCCTGAGCACACGGTCGTTCTGCCCACGCGGCGGCGAAGCACGTATTACAGAGTACGGATAGGAGGCAGACGTATATGGGAGAGCTAAGCAGTTTCGAAGCGACGATGCTCTACGCGGTGATCGGCGTAGCGTTCATCAGCCTGGCGTATGCATACTGGCTGTGGCGCGACACACTCCGACGAGAGAAGGCAGGCGAGGACATGCAGAAGGTCTGGCGCGCCATCAAGGCGGGCGCCAACGCCTATCTGCGGAAGCAGTTGAAGACCATCCTCCCAGTACTAGTGATACTGGCGGTGTTGCTGTTCTTCAGCGTGTACGTGGTCCAGCCCAGTGAAGAGGCTCTGGCCCTGTTCCAGCACGACCAGAACACCGCCCGCTTCTGGATGGGCATCGGTAGGAGCCTGGCCTTCGTTGCAGGCGCGACGTTTTCCATTCTGGTGGGGCAACTCGGGATGAGGGTGGCTATTGAGGGCAACATCCGAGTGGCCGCTCAAGCCGCGAAGGACAACTACAACGGTGCTCTCACGGTGGCCTATCGGGCAGGCACCTTCACTGGGATGCTGACCGACGGCCTGGGACTGCTGGGAGGCACGCTCATCTTCATCATCTTCGGCAAAGCAGCCCCGGACGCCCTGATGGGCTTCGGCTTCGGCGGCACCCTGGTGGCGCTCTTCATGAGGATTGGAGGAGGCATCTACACCAAGGCCGCTGACGTCGGCGCCGACCTGGTGGGCAAGGTCGAGCACGGGCTGCCGGAGGATGACCCACGTAACGCTGCCGTCGTGGCCGACCTGGTGGGCGACAACGTGGGCGACTGCGCCGGAATGGCAGCGGACATCTTCGAGAGCTACGAGGTGACCATCGTATCCGCCCTCGTTCTGGGCTTGTTTCTGTACCACCAGACGGGTGACACGTTCTGGATCGTCTACCCGCTCATAGTGCGCGCCATCGGCGTCATCTCCTCCATCTTGGGGACCCTTGCCGTGCCCTTCTGGGAGAACTTCCCCATCAAGTTCTTGAGGGCCAAAGATGCCGAGGAATCCATGTTCCGCTCCTACGAAGTATCGTCAGTCAACACCGTGATCTTCGCCTTCCTCTTCTCGCTTCTCTACGCTCACGAGTGGCAACTGGCGACGTTGAATGCGGTAGGTGTGGGCCTGGCGGTGGCCTTCAACCCTTTGACCTCACTCTTCACTTCGGTCAAGCGCAGGCCAGTGCAGGAGATCGCAGAGTCCACGCAGACCGGCACGGCCACCACCGTCCTGTCGGGCCTGGCGCTGGGAATGGAGAGCAGTGTCTGGAGTCTGCTTGCCATCGTGGTAGCCATGGGCGCCAGCCTGGTCGTGTTTAGGAGCGAGTCCCTGATCCACGTCCTCTACGGCGTGGCCATGGTAGGCATCGGCATGCTTTCCCACACCGGCAATAACGTGGCCATGGACTCCTACGGCCCTATCGCCGACAACGCCAGTGGCATCGGCGAGATGGCCGGCGCGGACAAGAAGGCACAGTCGATGCTGACCGAACTGGACGCAGTGGGCAACACCACCAAGGCCATCACCAAACAGGTGGCCATTGCATCGGCTGTGGTCGCGGCCACAGCGCTGTTCTTCTCCTTTGTGGCCGATTCGCTGTCTCTGGCCCACCCAGGCGTGCCGGTGGCCGAACTCTTGGAGCGCGGCATCCGCGTTTCCACCCTTGACGGCACCATTGGCTTCCTGCTGGGAGGGGCACTAGTCTTTCTCTTCTCAGCCTTCTGCCTTCGCGCGGTGTCTCGTGGCGCGTATTTGGTGGTCAACGAGGTGCGCCGCCAGTTCAAGATCCCTGGCGTGATGGAAGGTACAACTACTCCGGACTACGGCAAGGTCGTGGCCATAACCACCGCCGCTGCCCAGAAGGAGCTGGTCAGCCTGGTGGTCATCGCGGTAACCTTGCCGCTGCTCGTCGGCCTGTTGTTCTCACTGGAGGCGCTGGGCGCCTTCCTGGCGGGTGTCATCCTCGTCGGTCAATTGATGGCCGTCTTCATGGCCATCTCCGGGGGCGCTCTGGACAACGCCAAGAAGTACATCGAAGACGGCCACTTCGGTGGCAAGGGATCCCCAGCCCACAAGGCTGCCGTAGAGGGCGACACCGTGGGCGACCCGCTGAAGGACACGGCTGGTCCGGCGCTCAACCCTCTGATCAAGGTTGTGAACCTAGTCAGTCTTCTGGCGGCCCCGCTCATCGTCGAATCCAGGGGCAAGCCGGCGGCCTGGTTAGCGGTAGTGGTCCTGGCCGTCCTCCTCATCTGGGGCATCTGGCAGAGCAAGAGGGAGATTGGTCAGGAATCGACGCAAGAGCCTGCATAGATGAATGGCTGAATCATAGACGGGCCTGCCCTCACCGTGGAGCCTTTCCACTTATGGGGTGAAAGGCGTGGCAGCCGTCTCCATTGATGATACGACGAGCCCCGTGTCGACCACCAACATTGACACGGGGCCTGTTGTTTGATCCTCAACTGGCGAAGATCGCGAACCGGCGGCCGTGTACGAGTGACGTGTCTGCTGGGGAGACCTCGATCAAGGCCTAGCCAGAGCGAGGTTGATCTTCCGAGCGAAGATGGACGCAACGCCAACCCGCCCGAGTGTTTTGACACGCTATCCGAAAATGGTATAATGGAGGGAGTGCGTAACAAAAACTACATGGTTTCTACGAACAACATGCCGAACAAGACCACCAAGACGAGTATAGGCGGACTCCGCCCCCTAGTTCTGGCTATCCTCGCATCTGCCACCATGACCATCTGTACGCTGGCTGGCGTTGCATCAGGATATCTGTTCTACGAAGTGATCGAAATACCGTATTTCTACGACCTGTACCGCAGCCTCGTCCATCCGCTGGAGGCCAGCGGACTGCTCCCCGCTGTAGGTCCACGGTTCGAGAGCGTCCCGGACCAGCAAGCCACCGAGCTCGCAACGGGCAGCAACCCTCGGATCAACATCCTCCTGGTAGGCTTGGACCAAAGGTGGGAGGTGGAGCACAGAGCGTTCCGAACTGACACCATGATGATTGCCTCCCTGCATCCCGAGACCAACGAGGCGATGCTGTTCTCCATTCCACGGGACCTGTACGTGGAGGTCCCTGGTCACGGAAAACAGCGCATCAACATAGCACACGTGCTGGGTGAGACTCAGGACTATCCCGGGGGCGGACCAGCTCTGCTGATGGATACGATACAACAGAACTTCGGCATACCTCTCCACGGGTACGTGATGATCAACTTCCAAGGCTTCAGAGAGGTAGTCGATCTGCTCGGGGGAGTGGACATCTACGTCGACAAGGAGATCTGGGATAGCAGCTATCCCGATGATCGAGGCAGCGAGATCACCATCCACATACCAGCAGGGCAACAACACATGGACAGCGAGACGCTGCTCATCTACTGCCGCTCCAGGCACGGCAGCGACGATTTCCACCGCATGGCCAGACAGCAGAAGGCACTGGTGGCTCTGACCAAGAAGGCCTTGAGCCTGCAGATGCTGCCGCGCCTACCCGAGCTACTTCAAGCCATGAGCAACACCTTCTACACGGACCTCTCGCCGACAACACTCATCCGCCTGGCCGAAATGGCCAGCCGGGTGGGTCCGGACAACGTGCGGTCCGTGGTCATCGACCGTTCCTATCTCGACCCTAGCCAGCGGCAGGCCGGGGACGAGCCCAGTCTCCTGTACCCTGACTGGGACAAGATCCACGCCCTCGTTGACGAGGTGTTCTACGAGTAGGTACGCAGCAGCCCCGTGCAGCCATGAAGCTGGGGCGATCGCCGCACCAGACGGAAGAAGGTAAGGCATGTCCACCGGCTACGTCTACGATCCGCTCTATCTGGAGCACAACCGAGTAGGACACGTTGAGTGTAGGGAACGTCTGGAGACGGCGATGCAGGTGCTGCGCGAGCAGCGGCTGCTGGACCGGTTGGTCGAGGTCCGGCCCACACAGGTGCTCATGGACCACCTGCTGGAGATCCATCACGAGCACTACGTCAAGCTCGTTAGGGAGGTGTCAGAAAGAAGCGGTGGCAATCTCGATCCCGACACCTATGTGAACGACCGTTCCTTTGACGTCGCACTGCTCGCCGCAGGGGGGTTGCTGAATCTCGTAGACGCAATCATGAACGGCGAGGTAGCCGACGGTTTCGCCCTGGTGCGACCACCTGGACATCATGCCCTGCGCGGTCGCGGTATGGGATTCTGCCTCTTCAACAATATCGCAGTGAGCACCGCGTACGCCCTGCAGCACAGGGGTCTCTCCCGTGTCCTCATCGTGGACTTCGACCTGCACCACGGCAACGGCACCCAGGAGATCTTCTACGACACGAGTCAGGTCATGTACTTCTCAACGCACCAGTATCCTCACTACCCTGGGAGCGGCCACTGGTCAGAGGTCGGTGAAGGAGATGGGCAAGGGTATACAGTGAACGTACCGCTACCGGCAGGTGTTGGAGACGAGGGCTACGAACGTGTCTTCGACGAGATACTCTATCCCCTCGCCGAGCGATATCGCCCCCAGATCATCCTGGTCTCCGCAGGATACGACGCGCATTGGGGAGATCCCCTGGGCATGATGCAGCTCTCTACTACCGGCTATGCCCATCTGGCGAGCACGTTGAAGGAGATGGCTGAGGAGCTGTGTCATGGTCGTCTGGCCTTCACCCTGGAAGGTGGATACGATCTGCGAGCCACGTCCCATTCCATCGCGGCCACCCTGCAAGCGCTGGTAGGAGACGAGGTCTACGACCCGCTGGGCCCTTCACCGCAGCCAAGTGTGCCCATCGATGACTTGATCATCCACGTCAAAGGCGCACATCGTTTGGTCTAGCGTCGACCTGATCGCTGATTGTTGATGATCAGCGCCATACTTCTGCCCGATATGGTGGGCATGGACCCCGGTTCGTCCCGCGTGTGCCCCGATGATGGTCCCTATTCAACCAACCGCGGAGAACTGACATTGACAATCTCGTCAAAAGAAGGCATAATACTATTGGGTGGAACCCCGGCTTCTTAATGTTGGCGGAGGAAGAACCATGGCTGAGGTAACCCTGAGCAAATACTGTGACGAAGCAAGGGAGCTGATCAGGGCCGACTCATATGATCAGGCCATCGCCATCTGCCGGCACATCCTGAAACTGTATCCCAGGTACGTCAGAGCCTACCGGCTCATGGGCGAGGCATGTCTCGAGAAGGGCGACTACATCGAGGCGGCCAACCTTTTCAAGCGGGTACTGGGCGCTGACATGGAAGACATGGTGGTCTACGTAGGCCTGGGCATTGTCTTCGACGAGCAGGGCGCTCTGGACGAAGCGATCTGGCAACTCGAACGCGCCTTCGAGATCAACCCCGGCAATGCTGAGATCAGAAAGGAACTGCAAAGGCTCTACAGTGATCGCGACGGAGCCGCTCCCCAGAAGCTGAAGCTCACTTCTGCGGCGCTAGGTCGCTTGTACATGAGGGAGGAACTGTACCAGCGCGCTATAGATGAGTTCAGAGCGGTCTTGGAAGAAGACCCTGAACGCGCAGACATCCAGATCGCACTGGCCCAGGCACTCTCGTGGAGCGAACAGAGGCAAGAAGCGGCAAGGATCTGCGAAGCCTTGCTGGAGCAGTACCCCAATTGCCTCAAAGCCAACCTCATACTCGGCGAGATCCTGCTCAGTGCCGGTCGGCAGCCAGAAGCTCAGTCTCTCCTCGACACAGCTCAAGCTATGGACCCGGAGAGTGTCGTCGCCCACGAGTTGTTCCACGATAAGTCTCCACTTCCGCCTGGGACGGTCACCGTGCCCAGACTGGATCGGGAAGAGCTGGATGAGCAGCTCGAAGAACTCAAGTCTGAGGCTCCGGTAGCTGACAAGGGCACCGGTGCCCGGAAGGAAGGCCCTCCCTCAGACGCAGGCAAGCGCCTGGACGAGGCGACACCAGATTGGCTGCGCAAGCTCCAAGAGGAAGAAAAGGAAGCCACGCCTGAGGAGGTCGCCACGCCATCCGAGGCGCAGGAGATGCCTGCTTGGCTCCGAGAGCTGGCTGAAGAGAGCCCCGAGCAGACCACCGATGTAGCGGACGCCGGTGGTCCACCCGGCCACGAGATCGATGAAGGCATACCCCAGTGGCTCGGCGATCTGAAAGAGGAGGCCGGAGATCTTCCGTCTGAGGAGATAGTCCCACCCATAGGACCTGAGACCGTTGCTCAGCCGGACGAAGAGATGGGTGCAAAGGCACAGGAGATCTTGGCGCAGCCCGAGGGCGCGGCAGGGCCTTTCCAGGCCGAAGGTGAAGTCATCCAGCCCGTACCGTCAAGTGTAGAGCCAGAGGAGGAGCCTGGCGAACCAGACGAAACACCAGATTGGCTCCGCAGCCTGCGGCAGGAGGCGGCCTCAGACCAACCCGCACAGGAGCCCATTGTTGGTGAGCAAGAAGTGGAGAGCGTTCTATCCGCCACAGCGCTGTCTGAAGGGGAGTTCGCGGCACCTGAGGAGGAGCCCTCGAACATCACCGGACAGACCATGGATCGCCTGCGGGAGACTATGCCCGACGAATCAGCCTCCATTGACGAGATCATGACCTGGATGGAAGAGTCGAAGGCATTGCTCGGGGAAGGGGAGATCCCTGCGGCCGCCCTGGAGGAACTGCAACCAGCGCAGGAGTCCGAGCCTCTGTCGGAGACCACCGAGCAAGAGCAGATGCCGACCTGGCTGCGCGATCTTCGACCTGAGGCCGAGGGTGCAGAAGAGGCATTGCTCGAAGAGGACTCTGGGGCGCCAACAGAGGAAGCAGCGATCCCCACCCAGGAAGACGAGATACCAACCTGGCTGAGGGAGATGAAGCCCAAGGCCATGGACGACGAAGTGCTACCGCCTCCGCAAGAGGTGGGGTCGGGCTTGGAGGACGAGGACGTAGCAGGCGAGTTGGAAGAGGCTGGCCTCCTAGCGGGACTTGAGCCGATTAGCGAGGAGGTGTTCCCAGAGGCAGAAGAGACAGCAGCCGCGGAGCGCGTCCTGGAGGAAGAGGCAGCCATGGAAGAGGCTGTCATCGCCCCCGAGGCACCAACGATGGTTCCTCCCGAGGAGCCAGGGCTTCCGATGGCGAACGAAGAGGAGATGCCCTCCTGGCTGCGCGACCTGCGCGAAGAGACAGCCAGAGGGGAACCACCGGCACCGCGAGTGGAAGCCGAGACCCCTGCTCCGGAGACGGCCATGCCTGGCGCGGAGGAAGAAGAGATGCCCTCCTGGCTGCACGACCTGCGCGAAGAGGCAGCCAGAGAGGAACCATCGGTGCCACAAGGGGAGCCGAGGAGTCCTGCTGAGGACACGTCACCGGCCATCGTGGTGGAGGAGGAGATGCCCTCCTGGCTGCGCCAATTGCGTGCAGAGGCAACCGGCGTAGAACCGCCGTACCAGCCAGAAGGCGGTGAGCTCCCGCCCGAGGCAACCGAGCCTCTCCCCACAGGGGAAGAGGAGGTGCCACCCTGGCTACAGGAGCTGCGGGCAGAGGCATACAGAGAAGAACCACTGGTTTCAGCCGAGGAACCCGAAACCCTGCCACAGGAGGATCTTTCAGCCCATAGGGTGGAAGCAGAGCTCCCATCCTGGCTCGAGGAGTTGAAGGCGGAGGTAGCTGGGGAGCAACCGGCGCTCGAGGCCGAAGAGAGGGAGTCGCCGACCGCGGAGGCGCCGTCCTGGCCGGTGCACCCTTCAGAAGAAAGGCAGCCTATCGAAGCCATCCGCCCTGAGGAGCCAGGAGTTGCCGACATGGTCGCACCTCCTCTCGACGAGCACGTGCCTTCATGGCTCCGCGAGTTGAGAGCGCAAGCCGCAGAGGGAGAGACAGGCGCTCTCCTGGAAAGGACTGCCGCGTCCGATGAGGCGCCCTTGCCAGCAATACAAGAAGAAGAGCTACCGTCCTGGCTGCGCGACCTGCGAGCGGGAGCAGCAAAGAGTGCGGCGGCTGTTGAGACTCCAGCAGCCGAAGCGGCCGTCCATGAGGCTGCAACCTGGCCTGACGAGGAAGCAGAGGCCGTCCCTCAGGAGCCCGTCGCCCCTCAGGCTGTCGAGGAGAAGCCACTAGTGGCCGAGGCTTTCGCAGAGGCAGAGGATATCTCTCCGGAGCGCCCATTGGAGGAGACGCCTCAACCCGACTGGGACCTTGAGCAGTATATCGAACACCTCGATGCCAATCCTCGCGATCACACCGCGCGCCTAGCCCTGGCACGGGCCTACTCACAGGCGGGCGACCTGGATCAGGCAGCACTGCAATATCAGATGATGCTCTCGTTTGGAGGTATGATACATGAGGTCACTTCCGATCTAGAGATCGCCGTGGAGAGCACCCCAGATCACCTACGCACTCAGGAGCTTCTCGCCGACGCCTACATGAGGAGTGGCCAACTACAGAAAGCCCTGGACAAGTATCGCTGGCTGAGAGTCATGTTTGCTCGTTGACGTACGCTCGCGTGAATGCGGACTCATCTACTACCGAAGGCGTGTGGCGCCCGCTGCACGCCTTCAGACTGTGACCGGACAGTGGAGAAAGGACTTGGAAGATGAAATCGGACTGCGTGGAGACGACACTCGTGCTCATCAAACCCGACTGCGTGAAGAGAGGCATCGTGGGCAGAGTGCTCACCAGATTCGAGGAGGTAGGCCTCAAGATCGTGGCCCTGAAGCTCGTGCAGGTCTCCAGGGAGCACGCCGCGAACCATTACCCTAACACCCCGGAGTGGATCAAGGGCATGGGCGAAAAGACACTTCAGACCTACCAGGACCAGGGAAAGGACCCCGTCCAGGAGATCGGTACCGCCGACCCGACGGAGATCGGCAACATGATCAAGGACTGGAACGTAGACTACCTGACGTCTGGGCCACTGGTGGCCCTGGTAGTGGAAGGTGCCCACGCCATAAGCGTCGTCCGCAAGATGTGTGGCTTCACGCTGCCCGCCTTCGCGGAGCCTGGCACCATAAGAGGCGATTTCTCCATCACCTCGCCCATAGTCGCGAACGAGTTGAAGAGAGCGGTCAGGAACCTCGTCCACGCCTCGAGCGATCACGACGAGGCCGCCCACGAGATCAGTCACTGGTTCTCAGAAGACGAACTGTGCTCCTACGAAACTGCCGCAGAGACCGTCATGTTCTAGTGGGGGATCCACACACAGGTGGATGAGATGAGGTACACCTCCGTCACCGTGCTCACAGGTTCTGGGATCTCCGCCGAAAGCGGAGTACCCACCTTTCGTGGCGAGGACGGACTATGGCGCCACTATCGCGCCGAGGAACTGGCCACCCCTCAGGCTTTCGCGAGAGACGCTGCCCTGGTCTGGGAATGGTACGACTGGCGCCGTGGGCTGATAGCTGCTTGCGAGCCCAACGCTGCCCACGGCACTCTGGTGGAGATGGAAAGGGAATGCGAGGAATTCATCCTCATCACCCAGAATGTGGACGGCCTGCATCAGCGAGCGGGCAGCGAACGAATGGTCGAGCTTCACGGCAACATCTGGCAGGTACGCTGTACCGCAGAGGGCTCGGTGTTTGTCAACGAGGACGTGCCTCTGCCTCAGATACCACCCAGGTGCTCCTGCGGTGCACCCCTGCGGCCCCATGTAGTATGGTTCGGGGAATCACTTGATCACAGCTTGCTGCAAGCGGCCCACGCTGCCGCTGAGAGATGTGACCTGATGCTGGTCGTCGGCACGTCAGCCGTGGTTCAGCCGGCTGCGTCCCTACCTGCCATAGCGAAGCACCACGGGGCGTATCTCATTGAGGTGAACCTGGAGAGAACGCCTCTCTCTCCCTACGCGGACGAGGTCCTTCTGGGGTCCGCCGCTGAGGTACTGCCCGGCCTCTGGGACAGACTCAGGCAAGACTGCCAAAGCGTAGCTTAGCGCTATTTCACTGTATGCTGACCACCAGCGTGGCGTCGCTCCACAACTCCTCCAACTGGTAGTAGTCACGCTCAGATGGCAGGAACACATGCACGATCACCACGCCGTAGTCCAGAACCATCCAACCGGAGCTGGGCGTGCCTTCGACCTGCGAGGGCCGCAATTCGGCATCCTGTCCTCTCTCGCGTACCTCGTCAACGATAGCCTTGACCTGCCGCTCCGTGTCTCCGCTACAAATGATGAAGTAGTCGGCCAACAGCGACACCGGTCGAACATCAAGCAGGACGATGTCCGATCCCTTCTTGTCGCTGATCGCTTCTACCAGCTCTTTTGCGAGTTCACCGGGCTCCAGGTCTCTCTCCCGTCAGTATGCTCCACCGTCGAATCCACCGGCACGGACGGCCCCTAGCCGCCAATCTCCACCTCGGGGCGGGCTCCCAAGGCGACCTTGATGACTCGTTCCTCTCCGTCGCGCACGATGCCCAGCGCCACCTCCTGCCCGACCTCCGTCTCCATGACGATGTAGGACAGCAAATCCTCGAACTGCTCTATCTCGTACCCGTCTATGCTGACTATGATGTCGCCTCCCGTACGCACCAGGTTGCCCCGTATGGAGACCTCCGTGCTGCCCCCTCGGATGCCGGCCTTGTCAGCAGGGCCATCCGCGGTGGCCTCGGACACTAGGACACCACTTTCGACAGCCAGGTCCAACTCTTTGACGAGAAGAGGGGTGATCGTCATACCCTTGATGCCAAGCTGGGGGTGATCGTAGTGACCGCTGGAGATGAGCTCAAGCACCACTCGCTTTAAGAGGTTCACGGGCACCGCGAAGCCGACCCCGCTGTTTCCCCCCGTAGTGGTACTGATGGCCGTGTTGACGCCGATCAGCAGCCCTTCGGAGTCGAGCAACGGCCCCCCTGAGTTGCCCGGATTGATTGCTGCGTCTGTTTGGACGACGTTTGGTATGGCGAACTGGCTCTCCGCAGGCAGGGTGCGTCCCAAGGCACTGACGATGCCTGTGGTCATCGTCCCCTCCAGACCATAGGGGTTCCCGATGGCGATGACTCGCTGTCCGACCCTGAGCTGGTCGGAGTCACCCAACTGCACAGGATGAAGAACCTCCGCGGGAAGGTCTACCTCGATCACAGCCAGATCACTGTGGGGGTCTGTGCCCAGCACCCGGGCCTCCGCCATCGTCCCGTCGTACAGTGTGACCTGGACCTCTTCCGCCCCTTCCACCACATGGTTGTTGGTGACAATGCGTCCCTCTTTGTCGATGATGAAGCCCGATCCTTCACCCTCCGCATAGAGGTCACCGCCCAACGAGGACGCAGCTGATATCAGTATCTCGATGTTGACCACAGATGGGTTCACCCGCTCGTAGAGGTTGATCAGAAGTAGGTCCTCGGCCGACGCTTCGTCGAGCACCTCGGCCGGTATCGCGGTGGGAGTGGCTACGACCACGATCGGCGTCGGACTGGCGCTCTCCTCCGTCTCGGAGGAGGTGAAGCTCGCCGGAAGAGGCACACAGGCCAAGAGCACACTGGTCAATAGTAGTGAGCACAACGCTGAGAGCCGCCATCGGCCCCTGCTCACGGAAGTTACGGACTCACTCCCACTCCCGCTATTCACTTACACACCTCGGTTGTCTCGCGAGATTCTCCTGATAACCCATTCTAGCCTTCCAGCAGGCCAAAGTCAAGAATCTCGGTGGAGAATGTGAAGAAAAGCGTTCTCACAGCGCCTAGGGTGGGTGCCGTCGATACTGCGGGAAGAGGGGAAGATGCTTCCGGCATTTTCCCGGACTGGCTCAAGCCGCCTTCCCAGCGCTAGCGACTGACTGAAGTCCTGCGCGGGACCTACCCCGGGGAAGGCTCTCGACCCCCTTTCACTGCGGTCGCCCTTTAGCACCAAACGGTACATCTCTTAAGGTTCCGTGGGCGTCAGAAGCTTGACATCATACAGAATATATGATATAGCTCATTCGACAATTAGCTAATTACACATATACCCCCTTGTCCACTGGTCTGGAATGCCGGCATCTTCGGACACGGCGTACCAATAGCGGCGGAACAAGGAAAGTTGGGAGCACCACCATGTCGCCACTGGTCCGCACAGATACTGAAGAATCGCCTTCGATGGTCAGCTTCCGCAGCTCAGCGATATACGAGATGATGCTCAGCTTGGGAGCGCTGCACCGCCCGACTGCTCGTCATGAGAGATGGGCGGCTGAGGTCAGACCTCGGCTATCCAAAGATGTGTTGGACGACTTGGACTTCCTGTACAGCAGGTTCGAGAACGGTGTCCTGCTGATGGAATTGGCGGTTGACTATACTGACCACCACGACATCCCCGGGTTTATCAACTACGTTGAGGGGCTGAGCACAGCCCAGTTCCTGTTCTACACTCTTGGGCGACTGGCCCCACCTGACGAGATGGCCAAGGTGCAACCCAACATGGAATCGCTGCTCTCCATAATCACCCACGCCTTCCCTGAAGGCTGCCCGCACACTGAGAGCAGGTTCAGGACAGAGGGCTATCTTCAACTGGTCGCAGAGCCAGGGGCCTATAAAGCAAGGCTGTTGAGACTGTGGAGAAACTACTGGCAGGCCTTCTTCGAGGAGGAAAGCAAGCAATACGTCGGGCTTTGGGACAGCAGCATACGGGAGAAATCCCAGGCTCTCAGGCACCAGGATGCTCTGGAGTTCGTCAAGACACTGTCCAACAAATCGACTCTGCCCGACCAGATACCCCAGGGATACCCTCTGCAAGAGGTGGTTCTCGTGCCCTCCTACTTCGCGCGGCATCATCTCATGTTCTACGGATATGGATCTATCACGGTCATCTACGATTGCCAGTTGACTGAACGACGCAGGGAAGAACTGCACGAGATCGAGGAAGAGATCATCGCCACAGCCAAGGCTCTGGGGGACAAGACGCGCCTGAGGTTGCTGAGATGGATCGCGAGCGACCCGCAGGTATACGGCAGCAAGCTGGCCAAGCTATGCCACATCTCGCAGCCTTCCGTCTCCAGACACCTTCGAATCCTCAAAGAGGCCGGCATAGTAGAGGAAAAACCGGTGGACAACCACATCACCTACGAAGTCTCCAGGGAGCGCCTCGAAGCTCTCGCACCACAGCTTGTGGCCTATCTGTACGAAGAGGAGTGAATCGGTGCCTTCGACCCTCACGGACCGGCTATCAGACTATCCGAGACAGTTCTGGATCCTGTTCTTCGGCCAGCTCGTGAGCTCCATAGGCATGAGCCTGGTATGGCCCTTCATGACTATCTACGTCCGCGAAAAGCTGGACGTTACCCTTACCGTGGTCGGGCTCGTCTTGGCCGCGAACTCCGGCGCCGGCCTCGTGTCACAAGTCATCGGCGGACCGCTAGTGGATCGGTTCGGCAGGAAGATCGCCATGGCCGTCAGCCTCGGCTCGCGGTCCGCGATCATGATCAGTCTTGGACTGGCGGACACACTACCCTCCTTCGTCACCCTGATCATGCTCTCCGGATTCTGCGGCAGCCTCTTCAACCCCGCACTCAACGCCATGGTGGCCGACATGGTCGAACCGGAGAAGAGGATAGAAGCCTACGGTCTGATGAGAATCGTATCCAACCTGGGCATCGCCATTGGACCGGCGATAGGAGGTTTCATCGCCACACGCTCATATCTCATCTCCTTCGCGGCAGCAGCCCTTGCCTCGGCGATCTACTTCCTGATCATTCTCTTCTTCACCAAAGAGACCAAGCCCACGACTTTCGTCGCGGATACGGACGCTGCCGCGCTGACCCAAGGCTACGGACGCCTTGTGCGAGATGTCCCCTTCCTCGCCTTCTGCGTAACCTTGGGCGTGATGGGCATAGCCTACGCACAGGTGATGACCATCCTGCCTGTCTACATCAAAGATCAATACCAGATCGTCGAGAGCCAATACGGGCTGATCATGGCCACCAATGCAGCCATGGTGGTTCTGTTCCAGTACCCGATGGCGAAGCTGCTGAAGAGGGTTGCCTTGGCGCCCGCGCTGAGTGTGAGCTCACTCTTCGTGGCCCTCGGGCTGGGCACGGTAGCCGTCTCGTCCACTTTCTCCATGTTCCTGGTGAGCATGATCGTCGTTACTGTTGGCGAGCTGATCTTCGCTCCTTCATCGACCGCTTTCGTGGCCAACGTGGCCCCTGAGACCATGAGGGGCCGCTACATGGGTGTGTACGGTATGAGCTTCGGTCTTTCCTTCGGCTTGGCGCCCGCGGTGGGGGGTATGATCAACGATAGCCTCAGCCCCGTCCTGGTTTGGTACTCCATGGCCGGCGTGGCACTTCTGACCGCTGTCTCCTTCTTGCTGATCGGAATGCAGACCAGGACAGAGAGACGCCCTATTGAGCCGGTTGCCTGTGGAGTTGAAGTCGCAAGTGCCGCGGAATCTCCACACCCCTCTCTAGCGAGGAACGCTGCAGCCGGGCACAATCATCGCTCGAATGAGGAGAAATGAACGCAATAGAAGTACGTGACTTGCATCGGGTGTTCCGAGCGACCATCGGCACCATCCGCCGAAAGACCAGGGAGGTGGTGGCGGTAGACGGCATCTCTTTTAATGTCCGGGATGGCGAGCTCTTTGGGCTGCTGGGACCGAATGGCGCCGGCAAGACCACCACCGTCAAGATGCTCACCACGCTGCTCATCCCCACAAGTGGATCGGCCACTATACTGGGGCACGATGTTGTCAGTGACGCAGACGCCATCAGGTCCCGTATCGGCTTCATCTTCGGCGGGGAACGAGGCTTGTACTGGCGCCTTTCTGCCAAAGACAACTTGCGCTACTTCGCCGATCTCTACCACGTGGACCCTGACGTCGCCAAGCAACGTCTGCCGGAACTGATCGAACTCGTCGGTCTCTCTGGGCGTGAGGACGAGAAGGTAGAGGGCTATTCGCGGGGCATGAGGCAGCGCTTGCACGTCGCACGCTGCTTGCTCCACGACCCGCAGGTACTGTTCCTCGACGAGCCTACCATGGGCCTGGACCCCGTAGGGGCTCGCGAGCTGAGACAGGTCATCAACAACCTGGTGGCTCAAGACAAGACGGTCTTCCTGACCACGCACTACATGTTCGAGGCAGATGCCCTCTGCGAGAGAGTAGCGGTCATCAACCGCGGCAAGATCGTCGCTCTGGACACGCCTGAAGGGCTGAAGCGGCACGTAGAAGACCTCTCCGTCATCGAACTGGAGGTCTTCGGCATCGCGCCCGAGATGGTCGACTTGCTGCGCCAGATACCTGAGGTCGATACCGTCTCCGTGGAGAACCGCGATCAGAAGCAGGCGCTACGGGTGCACTCCCACCTGGGCTCAGCGATTGTGCCCCAGATCATGCAGCGACTGGATGGCAATGGCGTCACGATAGGCAGGGTGACAGTACGAGAACCGACGCTCGAAGACGCCTACGTACGTCTCGTGAGGGGAGAGGCATGATCGCCAACCTGCGCGTCATTCGCACCACTTTCGAGCTGGACATCAAACAACAAGCCGTCGACCTGTTCATGATCTTCGGGATCTTGATCCAGCCTTTGCTCATCGCGATCATGGCCATCTACATGCTCCAGGAGCGTGACGCGTCGCGCGGCATCTATGTCGTTGTAGGCAGTGGTATGACGGGACTGTGGACCAGTCTGCTGTTCCGTGGCACCTTCAGCATCAACGCTGAGCGCTTCATGGGCACGCTGGAGGGGATAGTGGCCAGTCCCACATCTCTCGCCTCCGTGGTTTTGGGTAAGACGCTGGCCAGCGTTTCCCTATCCCTGCTGTCTATGATCTTCAGCTACGGGCTGGCATCCGCAGTCTTCCGTTTTCCTTTGAGCATCGCCCAGCCAGCGGTGTTTGTCGCCTCCCTGCTGGTGACGATCTTGGCCTTCATATCCTTTGGCCTGCTGATCTCGCCGCTGATGGCGGTGAACCTGTCCCTGACCGGCTGGGTGAACGCCCTGGAGTATCCCATGTACATCCTCGGTGGCTTTCTGTTCCCTATTCTGCTGTTGCCCGGCTGGAGCAACCCCTTCAGCTATCTGCTGGCGCCCTATTGGGCTGCAAGAGTGTTACATGCCGCAAGCAACGGCACCGCCACTCCTGCGGAGATCCTGCTGAGTTGGTCCATGATGCTTCTTCTAGGGGCGTTCTACATAGCAGCGTCCTACCGCCTGTTTGGAATCGTGCTCCGTCGCGCGCGAGTGGAAGCCACACTGAGCTTGATGTGAGAAACATACGGAGATGAAGAAACTCACGAACTCCCTTCGTATATTCCTTGGCGGGGCGGTCCTCTCCTACAAGGCCCTTTTCCGGTGGTTCAGGTTGGAGCCGTACATCGCCACCAAGATCATCGTGCCGCTCAACCAGATACTCTTCTTCACTCTGCTGGGTACCTTTGCCACAGGTCGCGACAGCGCCAGCTTCTATGCCATCGGCAACGCCATACAACTGACCGCCATGAGTGGCATCTATGGGGTCACCATGAGCATCGGCGGAGAGAGAAACGAGGGGACTCTGATCTACCTGTTTGGCAGCCCTGCCAACCGGCTCCTCACCTTCCTGGGGAGGGCCCTAGTTCACATTCTGGATGGGATGCTGGGCGTGGTCATGGGGCTGGTCTGGGCAGGCCTACTGATCGGTGTCGACTACTCGAGGGCTGATCTGCTGGCCCTGGCCCTGACCGTCTTCATCACCACGGTCAGTACGTGTGGGCTTGGCTTGCTGATGGGCTGCATGAGCCTTCTCACTGTCAATGTGATGTTCATCAATAACACTATCTACTTCCTCTTGCTGGTGTTCAGCGGAGCCAATGTACCACTGACCAACTTCCCCGTGTGGGTCCAGAACGCCGCCCATCTGCTTCCTCTGACTAGAGGCATCCAAGCAGCGCGCCTGGTCATCGCTGGTTCCAGCCTCGCTGAGGTGGCACCCCTCCTGTCGGGGGAGCTACTCATCGGCGCGGTGTACGTCCTCATCGGCTATCTGCTCTTCGGTTGGTTCGAGATGACGGCCAAGCGCAGGGGAACGCTGGAGGCCTTCTAAGCCCCTGCCGCTCGGCTCCCCCGCAGAGCGGATCGGTGTAGTCCACGCGGTAGCCCCATGGTGCCACACAGCTCACCTATGCATGGCTCCCCGGTAGTCGCAGCGCCGACGGACACCAATGGGCTAACGAGGACACCCCACTCCGTCCTATCCGAGGCCTAATGCACCCGCAGCACGAGGTTCCCCCCGTGCTGCGGGTATGTAAGGAGAAGGAAGAATGTCACCACGCAACTTCGCAGTGCCTACGGGATAGTCGTCTCCGCTACCCAACAGTCACGCTGACCTAGGCTCCGTCACCCCTGGCCCAAAGCTTGACAGGGGCTGCGTAGATCGACGAGACGAGCGCCCCGTAGCCATGCCTCGAAGCCACTTCTTCGCCATCAACCACCCTGACGTCGAAGGCGTAGCAAGACCCATTGGCGTTCGAGCAAAGCAGGGACTTCACCCCTTCCTTGACTGCGTCCTCCAGGGACGCGACAATGGAGCTGAGTGCAGCGTTCTTCCGGTCCACGGAGACGATGAGGTTGATGCCGGCGTCCATCGCTGGCCGAGCAGAGTCAATGTGAAGCGCACCTGCAGCGTACTCAGGCTCGTAAGCATAGACGGCTTGCACCGATGTGTCTATCGTACCAAGGTATTCACCTATCTCCTTGGACAGTGCATACCTAAGGTACCCACACACGATGCAGTCGCCACCTGCGACAGCCTGCCGCACCTCATCCACGGCTGGTAAGACCGCCTTCTGAGCGGAGAACGCCAGCGCACTCTGCACCATGTCTTGGATGGCAGTGCCATCAATCGTGACTGTACCCATGTTACCTCCTTCATGCATCGTGCCTACCCCCACACCAACCGCCCTCATTTCGCCCTCCCTTGTCTGCTGTTCTCTCACGAATCACCACTTTGCCAGCCCGCCTGCCCTCCACCATGCTCAACCGCCGGCGATCAGTCCGGCGCTGGCCCGAAGCTTCCAGACGCGGTGCCACCGGGCTAGTTCCCACGGCCGTTCTCCCACCAGGGCAGAGGCCTCTCATAACCAACCAACTTCAAGCCAGTTATCGCCGCTGTGTCCACATCCAAGGCGCGCAGATCTTCTTCGCTCAGCTCTTTGACATCCGAATGGCCCGACAACATGGTCAAGATCTTCACCTCTTCCGCCGATGCGTTGATGAAGTTCGCCAAACGCTGACCTATCTCCTCAGGATCGAGACGCTCTCTCATCTTGGGGTTCTGCGAGGTTATGCCATACGGGCAGTTGCCCTGGTGACAGGCCATGCAGCCTCGGCACCCCATCGCTATCTCAGCAGCGGATCCAAACCCTACACCATCCGCGCCCATGGCCATCGCCTTGTAGGCATCGAGCCCATTCCTCATTCCACCCAGCGCGAAGAGCTTGACCTTCCGATGGAGACCCAGGTCCTTGAGAGCCCTCACCGCCGGGCCGATCAGGGCGATGGTCGGTATGCCCACTCCCTGGGTGACGACCTCGGGCGAACACCCGGTCCCGCCGACGAGCCCATCGATGGAGATGGCATCTACCCCAGCCAGCGCCGCCGCCTTGACGTCGTCATACGGCCTGCTGGGACCGAGCTTCATCAAGATCGGCTTCTCGTAGTTGCTGATGTCCCTCAGAAAACCCACCTGCTTCTTGATATCACCAGGCTCGGTGACATCGTAGTACCTGCACGGCGACAATGCGTCACTACCTACAGGAATGCCGCGGATTCTCGCGATGTCCTCTGTGACTTTATCGCCCAGCAGGTGACCACCCATCCCGGGTTTGGCACCCTGACCTATCTTGACCTCCACGGCGTCCCCGGCATCGACGTAGTCGGCCGAGACACCCCATCGTCCGGTAGACCACTGGATAGCCAGGTAGCCTCCAGGCTCCCACCGCTTCTTCTTCCTGCTGGGTTTCTCATAGCCATTGGCGTAGTAGGGCTCTTCTTCGACCACGCCTCCCTCACCGGTGTTGGTCAAGATGCCCGTCTTCGCTGCTGCGATAGCCAATGCGAGCTTCGCCTCCCTGGACAGGGCACCGTACGACATGGCCGGAAAGATGAACGGGTACTGCAACCTGATCGGCTTCTCGCACGTGTCTTCGCCGATCACCACCTCCATATTGCACTCCTCGCGGTACTTGTCTCTCGGCGAGGCAGAGGCTAGCTGCGAGGGCACAACCACGATGGTGTCAAAATGCGGCGTGGGCCCCATGGTGCCGAAGCCCCTCAACGCGTAGCCGCCCGTCAGGGCCTTGTGGTGGATCTCCTCGATAGTCCCGAGGGTCCAAGGAAATCGCGAAACCAACTCGGACTCGGCCGGGTTGATGCGAATCGCGTTCTCTGGGCAGAACTCTGCGCAGAGGCGGCAACCCACACAGGCGTTGTAGTTCTGTACGACTACTTCGTTGCTTCCATTGAGGCCATAGACACCATACGGGCATATCTCCACGCACGTTGCGCACTTGCCAGGCATCCGAGCGTTTATGCACTGATCTTTGTTCAGCGTGACGCAAAAGGCACCGACAGTCGACATCAGAAATCCTCCTAGTGAGAGTAGAACGGTTTGTCCGACAAGGGCACGATCTTGCGGAACGTCTTGGCATTCACAATGACGCCGTGCTCCCTTAACAGAGACTCCAATCTCTGGATGTCCTCAACACCCACTTCGCTAACAGCGCAGTTGTGGCCCAGACTGTCCCAATCGCCCCCGATGTAGACGTTGCCCCTGATGAGATAATTGCCCAGGTTCTCTCCGGCGTCGCCGACGATGACCACATCGCCACCGACCATGTAGGTGGCGGTTTCGTCTCCCACGTCGCCGCCGATCACGATCGTGGCACCCTTGTTCATCGTGGCCGTGAAATCGCCAGCGTTACCCTTGACCACCACCTCGCCGCCATAGCAGTACTGACCTGCGCCGTAGTCGGCATCTCCCTCTACGATCACTTTTCCCGAGGTCATGTTGTCCGCGACGTACTTGCCTGCATTGCCAGTGACCTTGATCAAGGCCCCACTGTTCACCACACCCAGATAGTCTCCCCCATCTCCGTCTATGGTTATCTCGCCGCGCTTGAGTCCCCCACACAGTCCGTGTAAATGGGAAGCGTTCTTCACAACTACCGGCTCCTTGGCGAGCAGAGACTTGAGCTCTGTACTCGCCGCCCTCAAGTCCTTTCCCTTAGCATCCAGCACACTCGCCGCATGCGCCATGGCTCGTTCCCTCCTGCAGTGATTCAGGTACACTCTCTACCTCGTACAACCTCACGAACTCTTGCCTCACCTCAGCTCGCTTCTGAGGCTCTCTCAGAGCGTCCAGCATCATCAGCATCAAGTCATCGAAGGCCTGGGCCCTTTCCCTGCGCTCCTTGTCCTCCTTTGCTGCAAGCAACGCTTTCTCGTCCACCTCATCCACAGTCTCCAGTAGTCCCAGATCGACGGCGTTTTGTAGGCAATCATCGCCAGTTGCGCTTCTGGTGATCAGTGTACAGTAGCCTGCCTTCGCACCCACCTTACCCACAGAGATGTCTGCGGATTCTCCCAGGAAATCGCCGCAAGTGGCGCAGCCCGGTCGTGTATAGGCTTCTATCTTGGCCAGAGGAACCGTGATGGTTGAACCGTCCCACAGCACGACCCTCAGCTCCTTCTCGCGCGGCGAACTGTGGATCTGCTTCACGTCTCGGCCCACTATGCCCATCGACTCCTCGAGGAACTCCCGCACCTGGCCAGGGTAGTAAACGCCCGTACAGAACAAGGCAACGCTCAAGCGCAGCGCGTCCTTGTATGGGGCCAGCCGCTCATTGCCCGAAGCTCTTAGCGTTCTGATGGCCTCAGCAGAACATGGGGGGCCGACGACTGCGATGTTGCTCAGTCTTCGCTCGTACACCGCCTCGTTGAGTCTGTCCAAGGTGGGCACCCAAAGTCCCTGCAACCCAAGGCTGTCCGCCATCGCCTCGACGGTGGTTTTCACCTCTGCGCGCGGTTGGAGGGTCCAATCATTGATATCGTTCGCGATCACGCCATCTATTGCACCGGCGGACAGATTGCCGATCATGAGTGCCTTGATCACATCCATGGGCTCACCGCTCTCGACGGGTCCCACTGCCCTCGCCGAAACCACTCGACGGGTTGGCAACTCCTCCCACTGATGAAGCCTGGGACACGTCTCCTCACAGAACACCTGGCAGAAAGTGCAACTATCGAGAGGGATGTTTGTGAGACCGATCCTCTTCTGCCTTACCTCTCTAACCGGATGGTTTGCCTCGCCATCCCAGTGCAGCATGCCCTTGGAGCACGTGGCCACGCAGAGGCCACAGCCCGCACATCTGTCCAGGTCCCAAACCTCCAATTCCATCCGCTTCACCATCAAGCGTCCTCCCTAACTCCTACATCCTCGAATCTACGATTCAGAGACCAGCAGTTCCTCGCCCACAGTGGCCCAGTGGCTCTGATCGGCGTCAACTTCGCCTATGGGTCCCAGGTACTCTATCTCGTCTGCGAATTCCCTCACGACTTTCACAAACTGCTGGGCATCATCGGGCTTGAACCACTCCAGATGCAGTCTTCTGGAGTCGAAGCCGGCTTGCTCGAGCATCCGGCCCAGCATCTCCACCCGCTCTGCCGCCCACCTGTTTCCGTCTATGTAGTGGCACATGCCTGGATCGCATGCACCCAATAGGACGCCGTCGGCACCTTGTAGGAAGGCCCACAAAACCAGATAGGGATCGAAACGTGCCGAACACCCGACCCGTATGATCCGTACGTTGGACGGATACTGCCGGCCCTCGGCTCCGGCCAAGTCGGCTGCCGCGTAGCCGCTCCACTCACAGAGGAATGCGAGTATCCGCGACTCACCGTTCCTCCGAGCAGCCAACGCTGCATTGATCTGAGCGATCAGCTCCCTGTCTCCGTAGGTCTCCATGATGATGGCCTTGGCCGGACATACCACCGTGCAGTTGCCGCACCCGTTGCACAGCGAGACATCGATCCGGGACACACTCAGCGTTCCTTCCCTGGTGAGCATCGAAATGGCATGGAAGGGGCAGGACTCGACACAGGTCCCGCAACCCACACAGCGACTGTCAATCACGCGGGGACGTGGCCCGTGACTGGTGAGCCTGCCCGACGAAAGATGGCTCAAGGCTCTCACACCTGCGCGATAGCCTTGGAAGATGCTCTCGTGCGCATTCGTCGGATAGTGCGCGCTGCCACATGCGAAGATGCCCCTGGGGATGTAGCTCCCGGGTCGCAGCCGTATGCTGGGTTCCAGCAGGAAGCCGCGCTCGTCCAGTGGTACGGCCAGCATTCTGGAAACCGATGCGGCATCCGACTGTGGGACCAAAGGCATAGCCAGCACAACCAGGTCGCAGGGGATAGTGGCTTGGCCTCCGCGCAAATGATCGAAGACCTCCACGCCCTGGTCGGTGATGCGCGGAGGCAAATCTCCATCGTATTTGTAGAACTGGACGCCCAGGCCCCTCGCTTCCCCGATCATTGTGCTAGTGAGGTCCGAAGAGAGATCGTTGAAGAGCAGAGAAACCGTGGCTTCGGGATCTCTGCGCTTCAACACTGCGGAGTTCTTCAGCGCTGCCGCGGCGGATACTGAGGAGTACTGCTCGGGGTTTGGCTCGACCACCACTATCGCCGCACGCTTGGCGTGGGGACCACCCTGCTGCAACGCCTGCTCCATCTCAGACTGGGTCATCACTTGGACACTGCTGTGCTCGTATCCCTCGCCAGGCTCAGCCTCTTGGGCCCCTGTGGCCACTATCACCGCCCCCACGTGAAACTCCAGATTCCTCCCGTCCTGGGCCACGGTAACCTTGTAGTCACCTGCCGGGCCTGACAGGTCTGTCACTCTGGCGCCAACTAGCACCTCGATATCCTCATGCTCCTTCGCAGCTCGGATCTTCTTCTCAATGAACTCCTTGGCACTCTCGCCGGATGGATAGAGAGTATGCAGTCGAGCGACCTGACCACCCAACTGCGGTGCTTTCTCCACCAGTTTGACGGGAAACCCTCTCGCGGCCACCGTCGTGGCCGCGGTGAGGCCAGCTATTCCCCCGCCGATGACTAAGGCCATCGGTGCCACGTTGACTTCCACCTTCTGCACAGGCTCTAGCACCGCTGCCTTGGCCACTCCCATTCGTGTCAAGTCCAGGGCCTTCTTGTTCGCCCCGTCCTTATCCTCAGCGTGCACCAGTGCGCACTGCTCTCGGGCGTTGACCATCTCAAAGAGTGAGGCACTCAAGCCTGCTTTGCTCAAGGCCCCCTCGAACAGCGGCCCATGGGTACGAGGTGTGCAGCCGACAATCACCACGCGATTCAGGCCCCGTTCCTCTATCGCTTGCCCAATGTCGCAGAGTCCTGCCTTGGAGCAGCCATAGAGTTCTCGCCGCGCCAGCACTACGCCGGGCATCTTCGCGGCGCCTTCTACCACCATCCCCACGTCAACGGCATCCGAGATCTTCCCTCCGCACTCGCACACGAAAACGCCGATTCTGACTTCGCCTTCAACGGTCACTTCCCATGCTCCTTCAGGTAGGTCCCAGACTGCCGATCACACGCCCTTTGCATCGAGCGGCTGTTCCACTTCCGCCGCGAACTCGGGCGCAAGATAGTGGTCACCACAGATCTTGCAAGCTGTGGCCTCGAAATCCGAGGCCCAACGATGCACAGATCTGTTGGCCAGAACATCCTCCAGCTTGATGGCGCCCGTCGGACAGATGAAGACGCAGGTTGTGCAACCAATACAGGCATTGGAGCCGATCTCGAAGGGAGGGCTTACCTCTTTGCTGAAGCCTCGATTGACAAGACTAATGGCGTTGGCCCCGACAATCTCGCGACAGGCCCGTACGCACAGGCCGCATAGTATGCAATCGTTGTCGCCCAGGCTCACCCGAGGCTCCTGCACGCCCATTTCCGCAGCCAACTCCTGTATGACCTTCGCGTGGGGAGCAGAAGCCAACAGCAACTCCACAGTCATGCGGCGCGAGCGCTGCACCATCTCGGAATCGGTCTTCACTACCGCCCCTTCCTCGGCAGGATAAACGCAGGACGCAACCAGGCGAGGCCCCCTGGGCGTAGCCAGCTCGACCACACAGAGGCGGCAGCTACCGTAGGGCTCGAGAGCCTCATGGTAGCAAAGAGTCGGAATCTCGATGCCGTTCTCCCGCGCAGCTTCCAGTATCGTTGAACCTTCTATGGCCTCAACTTCCCGGCCATTGATGGTTAGGATGATCATCCACTGTCGCCTTTCTACTCCACGACGATTGCATCGAACTTGCACAGCTCATAGCAGGAACCGCACTTGATGCACTTCTCCTGGTCTATGTTGTGGGGTTCCTTCTTGGCGCCGCTTATGGCCTCAGCCGGACAGTTGCGAAGGCAGCGTCCGCAGCCAGTGCACTTCTCGGGATCAACGGAATAGTGAATCAGAGCCCTGCAAACGTGAGCCGGACAGTGCTTGTCCCGGATATGCGCTTCGTACTCATCGCGGAAGTAACGTATTGTCGAGAGCACGGGATTGGGCGCAGTCTGCCCCAGGCCACACAGAGAGGACTCCCTGATCTGTTTGGCCAACTCCTCCAGGTATTCGATGTCTCCTTCCTGGCCCTCTCCCTGCGTGATCCTGGTGAGCACCTCTAGCATGGCCCTCGTCCCCAGACGACAGGGCACGCATTTGCCGCAGGATTCCTGCTGAACGAAATCCATGAAGTACCTGGCAAACTCCACCATACAGGTATCCTCGTCACAGACCACCATGCCGCCAGAGCCCATGATGGCACCAAGTTCCTGCAAGGACTCGAAGTCGATAGGGACATCGAAATGCTCCCGAGGCAGACATCCTCCGGACGGTCCGCCAAGCTGAACTGCCTTGCACTCCTTGCCCCCCGGAACGCCACCGCCGATGTCGTAAACGATCTCGGACAAAGTGGTCCCCATGGGCACCTCGACCAGCCCTGTGTTGTTGATGTTCCCCACCACTGAGAAGATCTTGGTGCCCTTGCTCTTGTCCGTGCCTATCTGGGAGTACAACTCTCCTCCCCGATCGATCACGATGGGTACGTTCGCCCAGGTCTCCACATTGTTGATGTTGGTCGGCTTGCCCCACAGACCCCTTTCCGCTGGATATGGCGGTCTCGGTCTCGGCTCCCCAATCCTGTCCTCAATGGACGCCATCAGGGCGGTCTCCTCGCCACACACGAACGCGCCGCTCCCGGGGCGTATGTGGATCGAGAAATCGAAGCCCGAACCCAGAATGTCATGGCCGAGGAATCCATACTCCTGCGCCTGCCCTATGGCTATTCTGAGGTTCTCCACCGCTAGAGGATACTCATTGCGGATGTAGACGTATCCCTCGTGCGCGCCAATGGCCCAGGCGCCGATGATCATGCCCTCCACTACTCTGTGAGGATTGCCCTCCATGATGCTGCGATCCATGTATGCACCCGGGTCGCCCTCGTCTGCATTGCAGATGATGTACTTGGTGTCTCCATCTGCCTCTCGGCACAGTCTCCACTTGATCCCCGCTGGGAACCCTGCGCCGCCTCGCCCTCGCAGTCCGGACTCCACAACCTCCTCGATCACCCCTTCAGGCTTCATCTGGTGCAGAGCCTTGCCCAACGCCGCGTATCCGCCAAAGGCAATGTAGTCCTCTATGTTGGTGGGATCGATGTCACCGTTCAGGTCCAGCACCAGCCGCTGCTGCTTGCGATAGAAGGGCACGTCCTCTTCGTAGACTACCTTCGCACCGCTTGCCGGATCTACGTAGGTCAGCCTGTCGATGACCGCCCCATTGAGCACAGTCTCGGAGACGATCTCAGGGACATCCCCTAGACCCACTCTCTGATAGAAGACGCCGCTTGGCTTGAGGACGACAACGGGACCCTTTTCACAGAACCCATGGCATCCTGTGCCGACGACGCTGATGTCCCCGTTCAGATTCCGCTTGTCAATCTCCTGTCGAAAAGCCTCGATCACATCCATGCTTCCATGGACCCGACAGCCGGTCCCGCAACACACGGAGACCCGCGGCTTGTCGGGTTCCCTTGCTGCCAGCAGCTTCTGCTTGAGGCTCTCCAACTCTTCGGGGGTTCGTACCATGGTCATGTGCTATACCGTCTCGACCTCACTCATCACTTCTTTCAGCAACGCGTCTGTCTTCGCACTGGTCATCTCCCCGGAGTATGCACCGTCCGCCACAACCACGGGTCCCAAAGCACAGGCACCCAGGCAATTCACCGTCTCCAACGTGAATTGCCCGTCTTCCGTAGTCTCGCCAGGCTGTATGCCCAGCCTCTCGGAGATCCTCTCTAGGACCTTCTTGGCGCCTCGGACCATGCACGCTGTCCCAGTGCACACGTTGATGACATGCCTGCCCTTGGGCTTCAGGCTGAAGGCATTGTAGAAGGTAGCCACACCGTAAGTCTGGCTCAACGGCACTCCCATGCTCTCGCTGATCAAGATCAGCGCATCCCTCGGCAGATACCGGTAGCGCGCCTGGACTTCCTCCAACACATCCATCAGAGATCCGTTTCCGCCATCTCTCTTGCCATTCAACAAGTCATCAATCTCACTCGCGTCAAACGCCAGCTGGAAATCCACTTTGCCCCTCCTTGTTACCGCCCCATCCGAGCGCTGCTTACACGTCGCACGTGTAGTCTGAAGGTCTCGTGGCTACAACGCATCGCGCCAGTATCATTCTACCGGACAATCCGTGGAGTTCTCATAAAAGGGAGGGGCAGAGAAATGAAAAACCCGTGAAAAATCACGGGTTCTTCGCATGCAAGTATGGCAGTGCGCGTGCTATGGAGGGTCTTCTAGCTGCCCTCGGGGCACGAAAGCATGTAGCCCACCCCAGGGGTGGTGAGGATGTAGCAGGGTTGAGACGGATCGTCTTCTATCTTCAGCCGCAGATGGCGCACGTATGCTCGAAGATAGTCTATGTCGTCGCGATACTGAGGACCCCAGACCTCCGTCAGTAAGTCCTCGTGCAGCATCACGCGGTTCGTGTTCAGCGCTAGCTGCTGGAGCAGCTTGAACTCGGTTGGCGTGAGGGCAATTTCCCGCTCCCCCATCCTGACGTTGCGCCGGGCGAAGCTGACTGTCAGGTCGCCGCACGACAGGTCAGCCGTGATCATGGCTTCCTTGCCAGGCAGTGTACTGCGGCGCAAGACCGCCTTGACCCTCGCGATCAGCTCCTTGGCATTGAAAGGCTTGGTCAGATAGTCATCAGCGCCGACGTCGAAGCCTTCCAGCATGTCCACCTCGCGCGTCTTGGCCGTCAGCATGACGACGGGTACGGCCGAGAACTCTCTCACCCGCCTGCACACATCATAGCCGTCCATGTCGCCAGGCAACATGATGTCCAGCAGAACCAGGTCTGGTTCCTCGATGGCCAGGACCTCCAATGCCTCCTTGCCATCGCGTGCACTGAGTACGTCGTAGCCCACCGCCGTCATGATCTCGTGCACCAGCCTGACAAGCCGCGGCTCATCATCAACCACGAGAATGGCTTCTTTTTTCACTTCGCATCCCGCCAATTCCAGTTGGCGCTGCCCGGCGACCTCCTCCCCAGGGTGCTACTGATGGTTCACGCCCAGCCACGGAGTTTCACGGCGTCGGCGACCCTGGCCACTGCCACCAGATAGGCCGCCAGCCGGTTGTGTACCCCCTTGGCTTGAGCCATCTCGTGCACCGCGTGGAAGGCGGCTGTCATCTTCCGATCCAGCCTTTCGTAAACCTCCTCGAGGTCCCAGTAGTAGTTGTAGGCGTTCTGCACTCCCTCGAAGTAGGAGACGACGACTCCTCCGGCGTTGCACAGGAAATCGGGAATGACGTATACCCCGTTCTCGTGGAGTATTCTGTCGGCTTCCGGTGTCGTAGGTCCATTGGCAAGTTCGACCACGATCTTCGCCTTCACCCGATGAGCGTTCTCCTCGGTGATGACGTTCTCCAGCGCGGCCGGAACCAGCACGTCCACGTCCAACTCCAGCAGCTCCTCGTTGCTGATGGGCTCGGAGTCGGGTAGGCCCACACAAGTACCGGTCTCGTCCTTGTGGCCCTTGACCTCTTCGCACTCCAGGCCACCGTCGCAGACGATTCCGCCCCTCGAGTCGCTCACGCAGATGACATTCAGCCCCAGCAACTCCTCCCCAAGGACCTGGCCGTAGTAGCCAGCGTTGCCATAGCCTTGGATGGCAGTGGTAGCACCCTTCAAGTCGATGCCCAGCACCTTGCCTGCTTCACGCAGACAATACATGCCTCCTCTGGCCGTGGCATCCATACGGCCGGCAGACCCTCCCAGGGCCAACGGCTTGCCCGTAATGACGCCGGGCTCGCTGTGCCCCTGCATCACGGAGTACTCGTCCATCATCCAGGCCATGATCTGAGGGTTCGTATACACGTCAGGCGCCGGAACGTCTGACTTGGGTCCCAGTATGCGACCCACTTGCCGAATGTACGCCCTGCTCAGTCGCTCCAACTCAGCCTGAGACATCTCCTTGGGGTTGCAGATTATTCCCCCTTTGCCGCCTCCCAGCGGTATGTCCACCACCGCAGTCTTCCAGGTCATCCAGGCGGCCAAAGCCCGCACAGTGTCAATGGTCTCCTCCGGATGAAAGCGCAGGCCGCCCTTGGCTGGGCCGCGGGCGTCGTTGTACTGTACACGGAAGCCTTTGAAGACCTCCACGGAACCATCGTCCATCCTGACCGGGAGGGTCACGTGCAGCTCCCGCAGCGGCTCTCGCAGAAGGGCATGCATCCCTGGGTCGAGGCCCAGGATCTCCGCAGCTTCATCTAGCTGCCTCTGCGCGATCTCGAACGGGTTCAGCTTATCCATGATTCTCCATTCTCCTTACATTTTAGTCTGACGGATGAGCGTCAGTCGGATGCATGTGTATCTGCGCCTTGCCGGCAGGGCAGAGAGAAGTACATGGTCGTTCCCTTGCCCACCTCGCTCTCGGCCCAGATCCTGCCGCCGTGGCTTTCCACTATAGTGCGGGATACTGGAAGCCCAAGTCCCGTGCCCCGCACTTTTTCACCAATGGGCGACTTCACCCGGAAGAACTTCTCGAAGAGTCGGTTCAGGTGTTCTGGGGCGATTCCCACGCCATTGTCGGCCACGCTGATGATGACCTCGTCACCAGCCACCTGCCCCCTTACGACCACCAGCCCGCCGTCAGGCGAATACTTCACGGCATTGTCGAGCACGTTGCGTATCACTTGCTCGAGACGCCGGGGGTCCGCATCTATGATCGGAAAGTCAGCGGGGAAGCTTAGCACAAATCGATGCCTTGCCGTGCGACGAGCCATCTCACGCACTAGACTCTCGACCAGGCGAGGCACCAGAGTGGGTTCCTTAGCCAATGTCAGCAGGCCGGCGTCGACAATAGATGATTCCAGCAAGTCCTGGACCATGGCCTGCAGATCCCTGGCCTCCGCTTCTATGATCTGCAACTGTCTTGCCCGGGATGTTTCGTCCCACTCGACGTCGTCGAGCAACAACGCCGACGCGTAACCCTGTATGGAGGTCAGCGGGGTGCGCATATCATGCGCCAACGCCGCGATCAGTTCCGATCTCAACCGGTCCGCCTCCTGCACGGCCCGAGCTTCCTCTGTCTCCTGTAGCAGTCGGATCTGAGTTAGATTGATGACCAACAACTCGGCAAGGGCTTGCAGGAACGGAACGTGTGACCCCGAGAACCACTCAGCGCTGCCAAAGGTCTCCAGCGTGAGCACGCCAATCTTCTCATCCCGATATATGAGCGGTACGCCAATTGCACTTCTGGGAAAGTCCAGACCGCGCGATGCCTGCCTGAAGAACTCACGGTTGTGCGCGGTCATGGTGGCCATGGCAGACTCAGACTCGTCTGGAGTGCTCCAGACCCCCGGCATGCCAGATTCGAACACTTGGCCGGATATGGACTCGCCTGTTCGCAAGCTGACCCTGTGCAAGGTCTCGACGTCGTAGCCGAAAGAGGATGCAACCCGGAGCATCCCCGTCACCTTGTCGAACAGCAAGAGAACCCCGGCTTCGGCAGGTCCGACCGCCTCCATCAGCGTGTGTTGGATGGCGGGCAGTAGCCCCTCAATATCCACGACAGATGCAAGTGCCTTGGAGACCTCGAAGAGAGTGGAAACCTCTTGAACGTGGCGCTGGTTCTCCCGTTCTATGGCATCCCGCGCGAGGTACTGCGCCACTTGCTCTGAGATCCCGCGAAGCAGATCGATCTCCTCCTCCAGGAAGCGCCATCTATCATTCTGGTAGTACACGGCAATCGAGCCTATCGTCTCCCCGTTGACGAAGACCGGTACCGCCAGCACGGACTTGACGTCGCACTCCCCCAGGAGATCGTCCAGCCTGGAGATTGCATACTCCAAGAGCACTCCCCTATCGACCAGGAGCTTGCCCAGTGTCCCCTCACCAGGGACGACGGCCAACCTCTCCGCGATGGCCTCGTCCACATTGTCTGACCACGTCGAGTAGTCGCAGGTCCCCGCGCTGCAGAACACGACTGCCTTCGCCCGCTGGTGCTGCATCGAGGCCGGTAGTCGCCGGGCCACAAAGGTCAAGAAGCGTTCAACGTTCTCAGCCACCAGAGCTTCCCGGCTAACGTCATAGAGGATGCTGAGTTCCTTGACCCGTTCTCGCAGATGGAGCCGAGAGCTATTCAGCCTCTCTCGCAGAACGGTGCTCTCAATCGCCCAACTCAGTTGACCAGCCAGGACGGACAAGAAGGCCTGATGAAGGGGGGTGAATCGAAACGGCTGTGCACTCGCCACGCTCAAGACGCCCAACACGGTCCCTCTAGACTTGAGCGGTATGCTCGCAGCGCTACGAACTTGCGGCTGCGCAGCCGTCCCATCGGAGAATCTGGGATCTACCCAGGTGTCCTCAACCAATACTGCTTCCGCCGTGCGAGCAACTCGCCCCACAAGGTCCTGGGGCAACATCGTCCAACTATCCTTGCCAGAAGGGTCCTCGTCCCGAGCCGTATGGGCGACGACCTCCAGTTCCCGCCTCTCCTCGTCATACAGGCTGACGTAGGCGATCTCAAGCCCTGTGATCTCCGCAATCCTGTCCAGGGCAAGCCAGAGCACTTCGTCTAGATCTGCGGATTCCGCACTCGATTTGACAAGCGCATCGAGTGCCATCAACTCACGGTGCGAAGCACCGGATCCGCAATCCTCGACGTCGCCTGTTGCCGAACACACAGTCACACAAGCCTCGCGCTAGTCTGTGTCGCCGAGCACGACCTGGAGGCACGCGTCGCATCTTACCATCGCTAGGTCCCAAAGTCAAGCAAGGGACGCACGCTGCTGCCCAATCAAGACGACTCCCGATGGCGGGCGTGCCAGATCTCGACACCCTGTTCCAGCAGCTGAGTGCCCGTCTCCGCCTCGAGATGCGGCGACCGAGATACAGGGTCTGCCCCTACCTCCCTCTCCCAGGACCGCCCCTCCCGATCCACCTACCCCGGAACCTGGACATGCTCCGGCTGCTCGTTCGACCATGTCACTTTGCATCCCGGCGATAACTGTCTTACAATAAAGCAGAAGTCCTGTCAAGGGAGGAGCAGTTGGCTCGAAAACGATCGCAGAAACCCCGAACCAGTCAGATCCTCTTCATCATCTTAAGTCTCCTGGTGGTCATAAGCATGGCCATAGGCTATGTGCTGACCGCCATGCCCTCACCGACTCCACCCACACCAACGCCGGCGCCACTCGAGACGCCTCTCGTTCTGCTGATCAACGCCTTCGTGTGACCACCAGCGTGCTAAGCCTCGGCATCACTTCTCGCCACTCTGGGCCAGAGAGAACCACTCGCCAGGCACTCGGAAGCCGTTCCGCGTGCGCAGGTGTGGCCGCCTGACGTCGGGAGAGGCCAACACCAAGCGGGTGGCGGACAGCAAAAAAGCCTGGGTGGGAGGGAGTACGGACACTCCCGTTTCCCGGGCTTTTTCTTCGGCAATTGGTCTAGAGGACACCGTCTGCGATCGCAGGAAGCTCCCTAGAAAAGCTTGGGCTCCTTGTCCGGATGCAGCTTCTTGAACTTCTCCAGCAGCTCCTCCTGGGTCTCCTCGTTGTCCGGATCGGGGGCGCAAGCGTCCACCGGGCAGACCAGCGCACACTGCGACTCCTCAAAGAAGCCCACGCACTCGGTGCACTTGGCGGCGTCTATGACGTACACCTCGTCACCCTCACTGATGGCTTCGTTGGGGCACTCCTCCTCGCAAGCTGCGCAGGCGATGCACTCGTCCGGATCGATCTTGTAGGCCATTTCGAACTCTCCTTTCCACGCTTCTACAAAGATAGTCCCCGCTCCTGCGGGTCGCCACTGCTAATTATACCCAGGTATGCCCCCATTGCAAGCAAGGCCCCTTCAAGACACTGCGAGCGGATCATGGAGCCTGGCACCCGGCGCACCCAGAGTGGGAAGTGGACCACGCCAGGGTCCGTTCTCCGCCGTCGGCGAGGAGATAGCTTGCCCAGCAACTCCCTCAAAAACCCATTCCCACCTGTCAACCACGTGGCAACGATCCCAGATCCGGTCCTCCATCGGTCTGGACTGGCTCAGACAGCGCAGGTTCCTTGACAGGTAACGTGAACCAGAACGTGCTACCTTTGCCCAACTCGCTCTCCACTCCCATGTCGCCACCGTGCGCCTCGACCAAAGCCTTGGCAATGCTCAGGCCCAGACCCGTCCCCTCGATAGCCTGCTCGGTCACATTCCCACCTCGGTGAAACGGCTGAAACAGATGGGGCAGATCGTCCGGAGGTATGCCGAGACCCGTGTCTCTCACGGTGACCACCAACTGCTCCCCTTCCAGCTCCGCCTTGACTTCCACCCTTCCTCCCTCAGGCGTGAACTTCACTGCGTTGGAAAGCAGGTTGTTGAGGACCTGCTCCAGTCGCCTTTGATCGCCTTGTGTCGGGGGCAGCGTCTCTGCACAGTCTACCTCGAGCGAGATGTTCTTCCTGTAGGTCAGCGGGCTCATCTCGTCAATCACACCAGCGATCAGGCGCGGCAACTCTATGGTCTTCACCACCAGGCTGGTCCGCCCAACCTCCAACTTGGAGATGTCCAGGAGATCGTTGACCAGAGCCATCAGGCGCTGGGAGTTCTCGAAGACTATCCCGAGGAACTCATCCTGTATCTCTGTCAAGGGACCGGGGCTTCCCTCCACAAGCATCTCGGTGAAACCCATGATTGATGCCAAGGGCGTTCTCAAATCATGCGACACGGTAGCCAGGAACTGGCTCTTCATCTCCTCAAGACGCCGTCGCTCGCTGACATCCCGACCGATGACTTGCCAGCCCTCCAGACGTCCTGCACGCTCGAGAGCGCTGACGCGGATCTCCATAGGAACCCGCTGTCCCCACTTGTCGAGGAAATCGATCTCATAGGCTTGCTGTAATACTTCCCCACCGACATCGGGCGACAGCAGACTGCGCATCTGCTCGGTCTGCTCCGGCCACAGCATCTGAGTGTAGTGGTATCCCAATACCTCATCGCGCCTGAAGCCAGAGAGCCTCTCCGCCTCCCCGTTGAAGAGCGTTAACCTCCCCTGGGGATCCAGATTGAAGATGGCATCGGCGGCAGATTCGATCTGGTCCCGGAGTTTGGTCTCTCTGTCAGCAACCGATTGATAGAGCCGGGAGTTCTCGATGGCGGTCGCCGCATGGCTCGCCATGCTGATCGCCAACTGGAGATCCTGGTCATCGAAGGGCCGCTCTCCGAACCTAGACACTGCCATCACTCCTGCCACATCCCCCTTGATGGCAAGTGGCACACACAGCATAGACATCGGTTCTTGTGTGGTCCCGGGGATGTGCAAGCCTCTCGGATCCCTATGGACATCATTCACCACCTCTGCATTCCCTGTGGCAGCCACTTGGCCAGTAATGCCCTGCCCAATGCCAAAGGAGAAGGCCATCATCTCTTCCGCCTCCACCCCCAGCGCCACAAGGGGCCGTAGCGTCTGCCCATCGGGCTCCAACAAGTAGATACGACCACCGTCCGCTTGGGTCAGTGCCTTCACCTGGCGCGCTACGATCTCCAAAACCTCCTCCAAGTCCAGCGACGAGGCCAGGGCTTGCGCCGTATCCAGGAGCGCCGATAGTTCCTCAGATCGTCTCCTCTCCTCCTCATACAGGCGGGCGTTCTCCATGGCCACGGCCAGTGAGTGCGCCAGAGTTTCCAGGGTCCCCAAAACGCTCTCGTCGAAGGCATCTACCTCATCACTGAGCACGTCCAACACGCCGACGACCTTGTCTCCAAGCCTGATGGGTACCGCCACCTCTGAACGTGTGTCAGCAACCGCCGGGTCGAATCGGAAACGGGGCTCGCGACTGACGTCATCGACCATCAGCGGTTGCCCACTGCCGGCTACCCATCCCACAATCCCCTCCTCACCTACTCTGAGCCGGAGACCTTCCCGCCCGCTGCCCTCGGATTCCACCGTTGAGGCTCTGAAGGCAGCGTATTCAGACGCTGCATCGACCTCGAACACATTCACTGCATAGTATCCGAAGTTCTGTGCCACCAGTTCCACAACCCGTGAGAGCAGAGTGTCCATGTCCAGAATAGCGGCGATCGCCCGCCCCACTTCGGCGATCGTCTCTCTCTGAATCCCGCGACGCCGCTCCTGCTCGTACAGCCGGGAGTTCTCGATGGCGCGGGCAACCTGACCGGCTATCGCCTCCATGGCCGTGACGTCCGTCTCGGAAAAGACGTTGGCAGAGTCACTCGCGACCGCTATCACGCCTATCGTCTGACCAGCGACAGTCACGGGCACGTCCAGCTCGGCTGCGATGTCTAGTGTCTCCACCTCCAAGAAGCGAGATTCCTCGCTTGCATCGTTGACCAGCAACGGCTTTCCGTGCTCGGCCACCCAGCCCAGGGTGCCTTCGCCTATCTTCTGACTGTGCCCCACCGGGATGGATTCCTTAAAGGGTCCAGCCGCCGCCTCCACGACCAACTCGTCGCCTCTCACCAAGAAGAAGCCGACCATCTGGTAGCCGAACTCCTCCTGGACAGCCTGGACCACCATCGTGTAGAGCTGGACAGACTCCAGGATGGGAGCCAGCCTTTGCCCCACTTTGTTGACAAGAGTCAACTGGCTCGTGCGATGCCTGATCTCCCTTTCCGCCCTTGTGCGCTCAGTGACATCTATGTCTGAGACCAACACGCTCGAGAAGGTCTCCTCGCAGCCAGGGGCCACCGTCCATCTCAAGGCAATATCCCGGGCCTCGCCCGAGAGAGTTCGCGCTCTCGTCTCAGCATCGAATTGGGTTCTGCCTTCGGCGATGGCAAGCACTTCCTCCTTGAAGATGTCATACGAGCCTTCGGCGAGTACCTGGTCCAGACCTGCCAGCAGTTCCTCCTTACTCTCTGCCCCGTACAAGTCCAGGGTAGCCTGATTCACGTCGAGTATTCTGACCAATCCCGTGCACTCGCGAACGGCCCCTGGGTGACTGCCAAAGTAGCTCCTGTAGTCCTTGACACCCGAGGCACGCAGTTCATCTATGTATCTCTTGACTTCCGAGGCATCCTCCTCCCAGAGGGCGATGGGAGAGTTCTCGAACAACCCGCGATAGCGCTGTTCGTTCTCCCTCAGCGCCTCTTCAGCATCTTTACTCTGGGTGATGTCCCTGGCAATACCGAGGATCACAGAGTCGCCCTTCAACTTGACCGGGTATGTGCTTATCTCCATGGCGACCTCCGTGCCGTCTCTGCGGTTCAGCACGAACTCATCGGGGCCGGTAGCGTCACCCATAGCACTTCTGGCCAGGAGAGCAGAGGAGCGAGGAAGCTGGTCTGCGGAGAGCAGTCTCAGCTCCAGGAGGCTGCTTCCGACCAACTCCTCCCGTGCGTAGCCGAACAGTTGCTCCGCAGCTCTATTGCCGTCGAGGAATGTCCCTCGCAGATCATTCAGGTAGTAGGCCACGGGCGCGGACT
This sequence comes from uncultured Anaerolineales bacterium, assembly GCA_964577995.1. Lineage (GTDB taxonomy): Bacteria > Chloroflexota > Anaerolineae > UBA7937 > B3-Chlor > JAUVXJ01. Next base: position 34,035 of record CAZOBP010000002.1, on the reverse strand, counting down.
CGAACAGTGTTCTGAGTCGCTCCTCGGAATCTCTGAGTTCGGTCTCGGCCTGCTTGCGCTCGGCTATGTCGCGAAAGAGAACTAGGTCGGCGGGCAGTCCCTGCCAGACGGTCTTCGCACCCGCCAACTCCACCGCCACCGTCGTCCCGTCGTTCCGCACAAAGCGCGTCTCGTAGTGGCGCGGAGCCGATTGGCCCTCCAATCGCTTCCTGTAGGTCTCGAGAACCGTCGACAGCTCATCGGGATGGACGAGATCTCGAATCCCCATATCCACCAACTCATCCGCTTCGTAGCCTGTGATCTCTGCTGCCCGTCGATTGGCGTATATGTGTAGACCACTACTCGTCCCGATGAGAATACCATCACTGGCATTGTCGGCCAGTGCCCTGAAGCTCCTCTCACTCTCTCGTAAGGCCTTTTCCGCCTGCCTGCGCTCAGTAATGTCCTGCCCTGACGAGATAGCCCCGACAATGACACCTGTTTCGTCCGTGAGAACAGTATTGTGCCAGACGATGGTGCGCTCCTCCCCGGCCTTGGCCAGGATGGGATTCTCATAACGTTCGGCCGGCTCGAGAGCGCCGTTCATCAGTGAGGTGAAAACCGCCCGCACGTCATCCCTGACTCGGGCCGGGAGAAACGTCTCGAACCAGTTCCGGCCGACGATCTCATGCTCGTCGTACCCCAGAACCTCACAGCCCTGCTTGTTGACAAGCTCCACCTCTTCGTTTACGCCGATGACCACGAAGATCACCCCTGCGACGTCGAGGTATTTCTGGGTCTTGTCCCGCTCCTTGCGGGCCTCCTCCTCGGCCCTCCTCCCCCCCTGCTCCAATGACTCCAGTTCGGCGACTTTGTGCCGTAGCTCGAGCACCTCGCCCATCAACTGCTCCCTGGTCATGCGCTCGTCTGTCACAGCTCTCACCTCCCGGCCGCGAGATCCGGACCAGGAAGCTGCCCCCTCTTCTGCGTTGGAGCATGCCACTGATAGCCGTCTCGCCCATTATCCTTGACATGGTACATGGCGATGTCAGCGCTGCTAATGAGAGTATCACAATCTATGCCATGATCTGGGTACAGCGCTGCGCCAAGGCTGGTGGTGATCTGTAGTTGCAGATCACCCACACCAATAGGGTCCCTGATCGCTGTCAGAACCTTATCGGCGATTACGTCCGCCTCCTCCGAGCGGTCCGGGTCAGGGAAGAGCAAGAGGAACTCATCGCCACCCATCCGACATACGGTATCGCTCTTCCGCACAGTGGCCGTCAGCCGCTCCCCAACCCTCTGTAGCAAGCGATCCCCCGCCGCATGCCCAAGTGTGTCGTTGATCTCCTTGAACCGATCCAAGTCCATCAACATCACCACAAGCTTGGAACCGTTGCGTCGCGCACGAGATGTCGCCACCTCCAGTCGATCTTAGAACAGCGCACGGTTGGGCAAACCGGTCAGTTCGTCGTGATACGCCAGGCGTCTGATGGCATCCCGGTCTTTCTCGCCCTCCGCAAGCGGCCTTGCTAGTTGCCGCGCCTGTTGTTCGACGCGGTCATGCTCCCTGAGCGCCATCGTGAACGTGAAGTGGATGAGTGCCAGGGCCAAACCCGTAACCACTATCCACTGGATCAGACACTCCACCGGTGGCACTTCCACCACCGTCAGATAGAACACCTCCAAGAGGGTAATGAGAGCGACGGTGGCAGCCACGACGTACCACTTCAGCCGGACTACTTCCTCTCTGGCACCGGGACTCTCACTCATCTTCCTCGTCCGCTCCTTCAGATCCGGGACCCAGGCACCGAGCCACGCTGTCCAACACGTCAGCCCGGTTGAACGGCTTGGTCAGGTACCCATTGGCGCCCGCCTCCCTGGCAGCCAGGTAGTCGTCGTCCTGGGCCTTGGCCGTCAGCATGAGGACCGGCACGTCCATGGTGTTGGGGTTCGCTCTGATTGCGCGCAGCGTCTCCAAACCGTCCATCTCGGGCATCATGCTGTCAAGGAACACCAGGTCCGGGACCTCCTCGGCCATAAGGCCAAGCGCGACTTTCCCGTTCTCAGCGCTCGCCGTCTCATGGCCTGCGGACTCCAGCATGTACGTTACGAGGCGCACCATGAATGGAGAATCATCCACCACAAGGATTCTGCCCATCTACTCTCATCCCCTCTAACCTTTCTCGGCTACACCGGACAGGAGTTCTTCAACTCTGTCGTACAGAGTGGGCACGTGGAAAGGCTTGGTCAGATAGCCTGCCGCGCCCATACCCATGGCCTTCTCCGCATCCCCTTTCTGCGCACTGGCAGTCACAATCAGCACCGGAATGTCCTTCAAACGCGCATCCTTCTTCAACGCGCTGAGGACCTCCATTCCGCCCATTTCCGGCATGACCATGTCGAGGAGAATGAGATCCGGCGATTCAGATCGTGCCTTGTCCAGTCCCTGGCGCCCGTCGGCAGCCACGACCACTTCATACCCCCTGGTTTGAAGTGCATACTCGATCAAGCGCCGAAGGCTTGCCTCGTCCTCGACCAACAGTATTCTTACCACGCTCCCCCTCCCTCCTGTTCGACTGGTGACTCGAAGCAGATCAGCATAGTCGTTCTTGCTAGGCAAGAAGCTCCATCCGCCGCAGTAAGGCGTCCAACTCGACTTCGCAGGCGCTCCCGTCGACAACCTGCCCTAAGAGTAGGCGAAGTGTTTCGATGCAGTCAGTCAGCAGATCACCGAGCTCAGACGTACCGGCTACGCTCCGGAGTGTGTTCGAGTCCATCAGTCTCTCCACTCCGCCGGCTAGCCGAGCCAGTTTCTCATACCCCATCGTCGCAGACATACCCTTCAACGTGTGGGCAGCGCGACTGATGCTCGACAGGAGTTCAGAGTCTGCCGGAGAGTCCCCAAGCGCCGCAACCCCCTCTTCCATCACAGCGACCTGTGCGTAAGCCTCGGTGAGATACAAGTCCTTGTATTTCGCTACGTCCATCTCATCACCAGCCATTCATTCTCGCAGAGTGATCACCCTGCACCCATACATACGCCGCTCAAGCACTGCCCTCCATCAATGCGCGATCAGTTGACCGGGTCTCCTCCCTTCTACTGTCCATCCCGATCGTCACGATCCCGATCCGGCTGCTCGAGGAAAGTGATCGTGAACTCCCAGAAGCAGACTTCCGATGCGTCCCAGGTGCGTAGACCCACCTGACCGTGGGTGTACTCACCATCCGTCCCCATCAATACCTCCTCGCCGTCGATGAAGGCTCTGAAAGAGCTACCCTCCACTTGCACTTCGATGTCTCTTGGAGCGTTGTACCATTCGTAGTCAGACGGCACGCTGCTTCGGGCGAACGGGTACTCAACACGGCCGCCGACAACCTTTCGGAGACTGAAACATCCTTCTCGGCCCAGATACCTACAGGTAGGCTCATACTGGAACACATAGCCGCTGACGTGACTCACATCGACGGCCCTGAAGAACACGCCATAGCCCTCCCCTTGATAGAGATTGGCCTTCACTCGAATGATGTAGTCCGTCCAGTTCTCAGCGCCGTAGAACGATCTGTGCTCACCCTGCTGATCCACACAGTACCGCGTCGTCTCCGCACGCCACCCGCTGCCAGCCGCTTCTTGCCACTCCTGCCAGGATGAACTACCCTCCTCGGGCGTGGCTGTGGGCACGGGCGTGGGCACCTCCTCGGACTCGCCGATGTTCGTGGTCACTCTCCCGTACGCTCTCGACACCCGCATTCCTACCAGCCACACGCCCCCCAGCACGATGATCGCTACCAGAAGCAATAACAGGCAATACTCGACCAATGACTGACCGGTCTCCATGCCACCGGTGCAATCTGCCACCCGGGCAGCGCGCATGCCGGCCGATTCAAGGGCGCCTGCTTCCGGAATTGCCACTTCTCTACGCACGGAGATCGAGTTTGTCACGGTATCCAAGCGCGGTCGGGCTGCCTGCCCCCCGCTTTCCTGCACAACCGCCAATAGATTGCCACAGTCTTCTTCAGCGTGCACCTTTTGACCACCATCACCCCTAGCTAGGGCAGCACAGGACTCACCGGCGGCGGGCTCGGATCAGGCACCAACGTCGCAGCTGGAGGTACCATGCGTCCATACGAGTACTCGTCAACCAGGACGCCGGTTGCATTACGTAGGTATGCAGTGTCGCCCTTGTCGTTCCAGATGTTGCCTTCCGTTCCCCAGTAGAGATCGGTCTCCGTATCGGCGCCCCTGTCACTATACAGCTTGACACTCGCCCCCGCCTGGAGGTGGAAACGCGGGAAGGTGTAGCGGTGATTCACCGCATCCGTCACCGTCCACCCTGTCATGTCCACCGCGTATGCTTCTCGGTTGGTGAAGCATATATGCTCCTCCTCGGGGGTGCGTTCAGAGGGCTTTCCCTTCGATGAACCCTTGCAGTCAAAGCAGGAACAGGAGGGGTCGATGACGACCTCAGCAGGACCTGGGGTAACTGTAACACCTGGCTCGCTGGTGGCGACGGGAGTCGCTGCACCGGCACCAAGCTCGCGCATCCTGTCCTGGACAGCTCTGAAGGCGTCGCCAATCGCTGGTCCCAGGGCAATCAGCACAGCGCTGACGACTAGGGCCACCAGGGCCACGATCAGCGCGTACTCGACCAGGCCCTGCCCCGTTTCCGCCTCACTTCCTGACGCACCAACTGAGTACAACCTACCGGCACGCATCGAGACCTCCTCTAGCTGTCTGTAGGGTGTGATCCAGCTCCAGTGCCCGCTCGAACATGGGCACTGCCTCCTCGCATCTGTCCAGACGTTGATAGCACCAGCCGAGGCCACTGTAGGTGTCCGCCTGTTCCGCTTCGAAGATCAGCGACCGCTCAAAGAGATAGATCGCCTCTTGGTACCGCTCGAGTTCATAATAGGACCAGCCCAGATAACGGTAGCTTGCTGGCGCCACGAGGCCCACGCTCAGTTTGTCCAGAGCTACGTTCAACTGGGCGATGGCCTGACCATAGTCTCCATCCTCGTACAAGGAGCGACCTAGCAGTAGATAGAGCTCTGGGTCGTCTGGTTCGTAGGCTAGCAAATCCAAGAAGTAGGGGCCGGCCTGCTCGTACCGTCCCAACTCGTAGTAGGTTTGTGCCAGAGCTCGCGTCACGTCAACGTCATCAGCATCGAGTCCAATGGCCGTGCTCAGAGGGCTCAGTGCGTCGTTGTACCTGCCCAGCAGGAAGTAGGAGCGCCCAAGGAACTCATGAGAGTCAGCATCGAATGGATCGAGGCGAGTAGCCTCCGTCAACGGCTGTATCGCCTCTTCATACCTGTCCTGCCAGAAGAGAGCAGAGCCGAGATAGCCATAGCTTTCCGCCCTTCGATTGTCCAGTTCGATGGCCCCCCGTAGAGCACTCTCCGCCTCTGGATACTCCCTCAGGTAGTAGTAGGCCTGACCCAAGCCCGCGTGCGCTTCCGCCAATTCTGGCTCGAGCTCGATGGCCCTCCGGAACTGCGGAACCGACTCCTCGTCGCGCGCCAGGTGGTAGTAGCACCATCCCATTCGAGCGTAGACCACACCAAGTTCAGGCTCCAAGTCCGTCACCCTGCGATAGGATACAAGCGCAGATTCGTATTGCCGTCCCTCATAGAGCCTCTCGGCCTCATTGAAGTAGTACGCCGCGTCGCGCTGCGCTCTGGTCACCCACAGCGAGGCAACCACGATCAGGGCGACTGGTATCAGTGCACCTATCACCAACCTGCGCTTTGGGACAGAAGGTGCGGAGAACCGCTTGCCCAGCGGTCGCAGCAGCACCGGACCCACGGGACTTTCCGACACAACCGAGTTGGCTTCCCCTTGCTGCTCCAGGACAGCCAATCGGGTCAGACAATGAGGACATACCGCCTCATTGCCCACAAGTTCTTCCCCGCATTCTGGACAGTTCATCCTTCTTGCCTCACTTCAGAGTCCGCCGGACGCTCTGCAGCAAAGGTGAGGGCGATTCGGGCCTGCTCTGCTGCATCTCCGGCTTGCTCACTTGGTACGCCAGGCGCGCTACCACCCTGGCTGCGTCGCTCGAAGTCCCGCTCAACACGAAGGGCACACCTTTGTTAATGCCTTGCACGAACGCCCCGCTGTCATACGGCACACCGTCCATCACTGGTATACGCAGAGAAGCCTGAATGTTCTCCGTGGGTAGTGCTCCCTTTGGCAGGTTGTGGTTGACGACCGCCAGTAGCCGCTCCTCGGGGTAGCCCAGTGACGCGAAGATATCTAGTGTGTTCACCATCACCTTCACTCCCGCGATCTCCGGCGTGACCACCAGGATGATCAGATCGGAAGCATCGAGCGTCGCCAGAGTGACTTCGGTGAAGGCCGACGGAGTATCTATGACCAGGTACTCGAACCGCTCCCTGAGTAGGGAAAGGATCTTGTCCACCAGGGATGGCGTCACCAGGCCAGCCTCTTCCGCACTTCTGGGCGCCGCCAGGACTCTCACTCCGGACTCGTGGTCCGCCAGATAGCCAGCCAAGAGGCCAAACTCGACATCGGCCAGCGACTTCCGCGCCAGTTCTGCCAGCGTGTATTTGGGCCTCACGTCAAGCATCAGGGCTGCATGACCGGATTCCAGAGCCAGATCGAGCAGAGGTACCTCCACCTGCCACAATTGAGCTAGTGCTGCGGCGAGATTGACCGCCAGGGACGTCACGCCCGCTCCGCCTCGCAGGCTGAATAGCGTGATGACCTTGCCTCTGGGCTTGGTGCGCTGTACACCCAGCGCTGCTCGGGTCCTTGCCAGATGCGCCTTGACCCTCACCTCGAGTTCGACCGGATCGAAAGGCTTGGTCAGGTAATCGTCTGCCCCTGCCTGGAAAGCAGTCACCTTGTCGGCGATACCACCCTTGGTGGTGAGCATGATGATGGGAATCAGCGCCCAAGCGGGATCCTGTCGCAACCGACGAGCGACCTCGTAGCCGTCCAAGTCGGGCATGACCACGTCCAGGACGATCAGGTCAGGGTTGAATCCGCTAGCTTGTGCAGTGCTTCTTGACCGTTCTGCGCGGTTTCCACCACCAACCCAGCCTCTCGCAGCGTATCTGCCACTATGGTCAGGGTCAGCCTATCATCATCAACTATGAGAACCTTGCTCTGAGTCATCGTTTAGCGCCTCATCACCCTCCGGTCCTTGTGAAGAACCAGGTAGCTAGCCCGTAGTCCCAACGTTTTCAGGGCACGCTATCTGTCTGCTCACCCATGCTACACAGCGAACACCAGTATTCGTTCCTGGCCACAGTGATCGTACTGCTCGTCATGGTCATCGCAAACTCCCCGCTCACCCCATACAATCGGCATCGAGTCTGTGCTATCCGCCGCCGGCGGGACAACTCCGCAGTTCGCGCTCCACGACCTGGGTGTGAGGAATGATCCCAACCGAATCACCGGCCGTGGCCTGCTATTGAGTCGCGCCTGAGAATCTTCGAGAACTCTCCAGGTACTCCTCAAGCATCTCTATGCTGTATCTACGGTGTCCTCCCGGCGTACGATAGGGTGAGAGCGCGCCCTGCTTCTCCATCCTACGCAGGGTTACAAGGCTCACTCCGAGGTACTCGGCTGCTTCCTTAGCCCTGAGCAACCTCTCCTTTCGGTTCCTCACACTATGCCCTCCCCATCTCACTTTCTAGAATACCCAGTCTTGGCCAGGCTGTGTATCGGGAGAATCCTGATTTCGCCAACGAAAAGACCCGATTCCTGCCAGGGTCCTTGGTACCTGGGCGATGGAGATAGAAAAACGCCTGGCTCACGCCAGGCGTCGATCAGTGGAAGAACGTCCGCGGTGTGCAGCGGTCACTTTCGGCAGCCTGGCGATCATCGCCCCTCCCGGAGCCTTAGATCCATGGCTTTGCGTCCCCACCTTTCGATGGGTTTGCCTTTATCGCTGTGATCCAGCACGCGATGTATCGTTTGACTAGGTTCTGACCCAATTATACTGGATTGATAGTATCTGCGTCAATGGGAAAAAAGTACTCTGTTGTCGAACTCTGGCGACCGCGCCCACGACCCTCGCCTTCCCACCTCACTTTGCCATGTCATGCAGGAGGGTCGCAAGCCGTCCTGCTCCCTCGCAAACCACGTGGCGCGCACCAACCAGGACGCCGGAGACAGGTCGTTCCACGGGCAAGACTCAGCTTTGCACCAGCTAGCCCCAGGGGCACGATCTGCGACCACCTCTGGACAAACGCGGCGCGCCAAGAACCACAGCACGACGCTGACCTCACTGTGTGGTCTTTGCCCTCAAGGGCCAGTTGCAGTATGATTAGCACTAGTCACTGAGTGTACCACCGAGGTGCGGCCCAGCGGATGGAACAAAAGAGAGTCCTGGTCGTCGACGACGATCCTGCACTGCTCCCTCTGATCGAATACACCTTTGCCCGGGAAGGTTACGAGGTTCTCACGGCCTGCGACGGCAAGGAGGCTTTGAGGGAGTTCTTCGCTCACAAGCCAGACCTGGTCATTCTGGATATCATGATGCCCCGCATGGATGGATGGGAGACCTGCCGGCGCATTCGAGAAGTTTCGGATGCCCCCATTGTGATGCTCACCGCGCGCGGACAGGACGAAGACATCGTCCGCGGCCTGGAGTACGGGGCCGACGACTACCTCACCAAGCCCTTCAGCATCAAGGTCCTGCTCGCTCATGCTCGAGCAGTCCTCCGTCGAGCTGCCCTGCCCCCCGCTGAGTACGCTGAGCCTACCACCTACGCAGACGACTTCCTCACCATCGATCTCAAGGAGCGTCGCGTGACCGTAGGGGGAGAACAGGTGAAGCTCACGGCCACCGAGTACCGTCTATTGGCCTACCTCGTCCAGAATGCGGGTCAGGTCCTCACCTTCACGCAAATCCTCCAGAACGTCTGGGGGTGGGAGTACCAAGACGATCTGGACTACGTGCGGGTCTATGTCTGGCATCTCCGGCAGAAGTTGGAGCAGGACCCCAAGAACCCCAGGTACATCCAGACCGAGATAGGCGTGGGCTACCGCTTCGAGAAGGCGCCCTAGACTCCCCGGACCCGGCTCTGTCCCCGGACCATCATTGACCGCTTCACTCACATCGGAAACCACTCACCCCTGCACACCACGCCTGATCACTGGCACCCCAGGATTGCAGAGAGGCCCTGTGATTGCCCACGGGCAAGCCCAGACAGCGGGGGGAATGACCTAGACACGAGAGGTCAGGAGATAGCGAAGCGGCACAAGCACGACTGGCAGGCGACTTCGCGAAACGACCATCTCGGTGGCCGTGACAGTGGCGGCTACAGGTCAGAGGACTGCTCGATGCAGGCGCAACCGGGGTCTAGCACTGGCCTGCGGACCATCAACCGCGCTGCCGGGACCCGAGGTCAGCAGAACGGCAAATGACCGGGCTTCGGGTGGATGAAACTGGATGAAACCATGACCAGACAGAGGATAGGTGCTGGCGGGCGATTGTAGGGTAGTTGAGCCCCGGTACCCTGGCCGTGACTATGTCACCGGGTGACTCTTCCCTCGATGAAGCTCACGATGTCCTCGAAGCGGGCACCGGTACGGAAAACCCCACCCACGCCCAGGGCTTCGAGCTTCTCGACATCTCTTCGGGGCACGTTCCCGCCCACGATCACCAACAAGTCGCCCAGGTTCTTCTCTCTGAGGAGCGCCATCAGCTTCTCGGTGAGCGGCAGGTGCGCTCCCGAGAGTACGGAGAGGCCAATCACGTCCACATCCTCTTGCAGAGCCGCCTCCGCTATCTGCTCCACCGTCTGGTGCAAGCCGGTATAGATGACCTCCATTCCCGCATCACGCAAGGCGTGCGCGACCACCTTTGCTCCACGATCGTGCCCGTCCAGGCCAGGCTTGGCCACCAGCACTCTAATCGGCTTCTTGCTCATTCTCCTCCTCGCCGTAGTCGAACTCCCCATCCAGTACCTCCGTGAGGACACCGGAGAGGTCTCTTGGGAAGTGAATGAAGGCGTAGCTGTTGCCTTTCAACCGGCGTGGGACTCGATCGATGGTCTTGACGTGCTTCGATCTCAACTCAGACAGTGCCTCGTCCACGTTTCCCACGCGATACGAGATGAGATAGAAGCCCTCACCCCGCTTGTCGAGGAACCTGGCCACTTCGCTATCGGGGGAAGTTGGCTCTATGAGCTCCAGAGCTACCTCTCCAACGTAGTAGCGGGCCACTCGGATCCTCTCAGTCCTGGAGACGTAGAGACCGTCAAGCTCCAGTCCCAGGTCCTCCTCGTACGCCTTGCGGGCCCGATCTAGATCTCTGACCGCGAAACATAGATGATCTATGGCCTCGAGTTTCATGAGTCCCTGTCCTTCTCCTCCAGGGCCTTGAGCACCTTGTCTGGCGTGATGGGGAACTCCTTGATCCACACGCCCACGGCGTCGTAGACGGCGTTGCCGATGGCCTGGAACATGTTCATGGATCCCCACAGACCGGCCTCCTTGGCCCCGAAAGGACCTTCAGGATCCATGGTTTCCACGATGATGGGTGTGATCTGCGGCATGTCCACGGACAGAGGCACCTTGTACTCCAGCATGTTGGCGTTGAGCATCTGTCCGCCGTCCCAATGGTGTTCCTCCAGTAGAGTGGCACCCACCCCTCCTGACGCCACGGAGCCCTCCAGTTGACCCTCCACCGCCCTGGGATTGATGGCGAAGCCGCAATCGTGCGCTCCCGTGACGTTGACCACTCTAACCTGGCCGGTCTCGGTATCCACCTCCACCTCCGCTACCACCGCTCCGTAGCTGAAGGTCCCGGCGTGCTGTCCCTTGGGGTTGCTCACCCACTCCCTCCTCTGATCGACCTTGGGCATGTATGAACCCCGCCCCACTACGGGGGTGTTGTCGATGAGGGCTTTGCGCATGACCTTGCCCAGCCAGAGGTTTCGCTCCGGTCTGTCCTTGACGAATACGTGCCCGTCTTTCAGCTCTAGCTGCTCGGGCACGGCATCCAGCATATCCGAGGCGATGTTCAGGATCTGCTCCCTGGCATCAATAGCCGCGGCCCTGGCTGCATTCCCGGAGACGAAGGTTGCGGCTTGCGAATAGGCTCCCTGATCCAGGGGTGTGACCTCCGAGTCGGCGGACACCAGATTGATGTCCTCCATCCTCAGGCCCAGCACGTCGGCAGCGATTTGGACGACCATACTCTCATTACCCTGGCCATTGTCCACCACGCCCGAGATGAGAGTAGCCCCTCCGTCCTCGTTGAACTTGAGAATGGCCGCCGATCCACCTCGTATCCCCATGGGAAAGCCCACCATCATGCCATTGGCACCCATGCCGATACCCCTGCCGTAGGGCAGTTTTCCCCTCTTGTCCTTCCACCCCGACTTCTCAGCCGCCTCCTCGAGGGCTTCGCTGAGGCCGCAACTGATGCTCCTGGAACCTGTAGCCTGTTTCTCACCGGTCTTGAGTGCATTCCGGAGACGCATCTCCAGCGGATCGATGCCCAGTTCCTCGGCCATCATGTCCAACTGCATGCCCAACCCACCCAAGAAAGACCGGCCATGACAACGGTACATCCCTCGAACGGGCTTGTTGGTGTAGATACGGTATCCGTTGAAGCGCAAGTTCGGCAGACGATACGTCTCCTCCCAGACCAAGAAGGGCACGGAAGTGGCGATGGGTCCGGTGCTGCTGTAAGCGCCACCATCCATCACCACCTTGATCTCATTGGCCAGGAAACGACCGTCTCTCGTCACGCCGGTCTTCAAGTCCACAACCATGCTGTGCACCTGTCTCACACTGGTGAAGCTCTCCTCTCTGGTGTACACCATCTTGACCGGCCTGCCAGCCTTGATGGCCAGAAGTGCAGCGATGAACTCACCGGGGAAGATGTCTGACCGACCGCCGAAGGCCCCGCCTGTGCTCACCCTTCGGACTTTGACCTTGACGAGAGGCATCTCCAACAGATTGGACAGTGCCTTGGCCTTGGTGTGAGGAGAAGCGTTGGGTGTCCAGATCTCCAGATTGCCCGCACTGTCGTAGTTGACCAGTACCGCATAGGGTTCGGCCTGACAATACGTGTACTCACTGTCGACGAACCGATCCTCTCTAACGTAGTACGCTTCCTCGAACGCCCTGTCCACATCGCCCACCTCGATGGGGACGTGGATGTTGATGTTGTTCTCGGCGTGATCGTGTATCTGAGGGGCACCTTCCCTCATGGCCTCCAGAGGATCGAACACGGCAGGCAGGACTTCGTATTCCACCGCGATCAACTCCAGCGCCTCCATGGCGGTCTCTTCGTCCACCGCCGCCACTGCGGCCACGTCCTCGCCGATGTACCGGACCTTCCCGGCGGGCAGCAGTTCATGATCGCGCGTGTAGCGGAATACCCCCCACTTTACGCCGGCGGCGTCCTTTCCCGTGACCACTGCCTCCACACCGCGGAGCTTCTCCGCTTTGCTGGTGTCGATGTTCAGAATCCTGGCGTGGGCGTGGGGACTCCTCAGCACCTTTGCGTGAAGCATTCGAGGTAGAGTCAGGTCGGCTGTGTAGCGGGCCTGCCCCGTGGCCTTGGCCAGTGAATCGATCCTGACCACACTCTGGCCCACCAGTTCGTGTTCCGCCATTGTGCATCTCCTCCCCTTACAGACTATCCGCCGCTGCCAGAACCGCTTCGACGATCTTGGCATAGCCGGTGCAGCGACACACGACCCCAGAGATGGCACGCCTGACCTCTTCCTCGGTCGGGTGAGGGTTCTCGTCCAAGAGAGCCTTGCTGGTCAGGATCATGGCCGGGCTACAAAAGCCACATTGAATGGCCCCATGTTCGATGAAGGCCTTCTGCACGGGATGGAGTTCCATCCCCTTGGCCAGCCCTTCGATGGTCACTATCTCCTTGCCCTGGACTTCAATCGCCAGAGTCAGGCAGGAGCGTACCGGTTTTCCATCCAGCAGTATGGTACAGGTCCCACAGGCCCCCTCGCCACATCCGGCCTTGGTCCCTGTCAGTTCCAGCCTCTCCCGCAGGACTTCGACCAGGGTTTCGTTGGGCGTGACGGCGACATCATATTCCTCTCCATTGACCCTCAATTGGATAAGTCGCTTCTCCATCGCCTCACTCCCTCCCCCATGCATTCAGAATAGCCCTCTGGGTGAGCACTCTGACCATCTTTCTTCGATACGAAGCGTCGCTGCCGACGTTGTCGACGGGACGTGCCGCCTCGAACGCAGCATCGGCGACCTGAGCTGCTACCTGGTCTGTGACCTCGCGGCCCTCAAGCATCTGGCCGGCTTCCCCAACCTCCAGCGGGCCTCTGCTCACTGCCGTGAGCACAACCTTCCCGCCCGTGCAGACACCGGAGTCATCCCTGCTCACTACTGCCGCCACGCCGACGAGCGGAAAGTCCATCGAGCCTCTGTAGCGCAACTTCTGGTAGTCTCCCCCCGTCTTGGAGGGAGAGGGCGGCACCTGCACCTCGACCAGCACCTCCCCTGGTTCCAGGGCTAGAGGTCGTTTCCCCTTCCCTGTGTAGAGATCTGCGAGCGGGACGGTCCGCTCACTGCCCTTGCTGGCAATCCTCACTTTGGCGTCCAGAGCCATCAGAGCAGGCGCCACGTCGCCCTGGTAGGTGGCGAAACACCGGTTGCCGCCCTTGACCACGTGGCACGTGTCGCCGCCAGTCTTGTAGCAGGATCCTCGAGTCTGCCTCCAGGATCGTGATTGATTGAAGTAGAAGCACCGCGTATTCAGACACAGGTTTCCGCCGAGCGTTCCCATGTTCTGAAGCGGGGGAGCGGCAACCATGGAGGAGGCCTGCGCGAGAACAGGAGACCTCTCACAGATCAGGCTGGAATTGATGATCGTAACTAGCCTGGTGAGGGCCCCGATGCGCAGCCCGCCATCATCGTCGTCGATGAAGTCCAGTTCAGGGATCGCTTTGAGATCGATCACATACGCCGGAGCCAGGAGTCCCTGCTTCATGGACACCAGCAGTTCGGTTCCGCCAGCAATGATCCTGGCCTCTTCCCCGTGTTCGGCAAGAAGCTCCAGGGCCTCGCTCAAGGACCCGGGTTGTAGATGCTGGAAGCCAGGCAACTGCATCGCCAATCCCTCCCTACTCTCTACCTATCTCAGCCGCAATGATGTTGAGGATCATAGTCTGAGTGCCACCGCCGTAGAGGAGCCAGCGGGCATCCCGGAGATACCTCTGAATGTTCATGTCCATGGAAGCCCCATAGCCGCCAAAGATGCGCGAGGCATCATCGACGATCCTCAGCACCGCCTCGGTGATGAAGTACTTGCAGGTCGCGGCCTCAATGTTCACCGGTAGACCTTGATCCATACGCCAAGCAGCGTAGTAGATCATCAGCTTGGCCGCGTCGATGTCCACCCTCATCTTCGCTAGCTTGTGCTGAATGGCTTGCCACTTGATGATAGGGCGACCATAGGCCACGCGTTGCTTGGCGTACTCCAGCGACTCCTCGTACGCGGCCCGGGCTATCCCCAACCCGAGAGCGGCCGTATGTACGCGAATGTCATTCAGGATGGCACGGAGAAGCGCGAACCCTTTGCCCTCCTCTCCACCAAACAGGCGATCCGCTGGGATACGGACATCGTTGAAAAAGACCTCATAACACCCGGAAGCACGGGCGATCAGCTTGTCTATCTTGTCCCCGATTACCACACCTGGCCTGTCCCTCTCCAATAGAAACATGTCCACACCCCTGAACCCTGCCTCAGGGTCGGTCTTGGCGGCTATCGTGAGAAAGTCGACGACATGTGCGGCGGTAATCCAGCTCTTATGACCATTGATGACGTACTCGTCTCCATCCCGCACCGCAGTGGTCTGCATAGCACCGAGGTCCGTCCCGCCAGCCGGCTCAGTGATGGCCAAGGTGCCGTACATCTCCCCCTGGATGGCCGGGACCAGGAAGTTGTTTTTCTGCTCCTCCGTTCCATAGAGGTTGATGAATTCGGTGCCCATCAGACATTGCATCATCGCTCTGGCTGCCGCACTCATATAGCAGCGAGCCATCTCTTCGTTGAAGATGGCAAACATCACATTGTCCCCGCCCTGACCACCCCACTCCTCTGCGTAGCGGATGCCGTAGAAACCTTGCTCGGCCATCTGGCGCATCAGGTCTTGCGGAACGTCCTCCTTCTCCTCCATCTCCTTAATGCGAGGCCTCACGTGTCTGTCGGCGAACTCCCGCACACTCTGACGGAAAAGATCCTGTTCGGGGGTGAAATTGAAATCCATCCTTCCTCCGCTCCCCTACGAGCCCGTGCTCCTTCAGGCTTCGTGGATACTGTCACAAACCCATCTCGTGGGCGATGATGCCTCGCAGAATCTCCGACGTTCCTCCTCCAAGTAGCAGGAAGCGTGCATCCCGGAAGTAGCGCTGTGCCGGGTACTCCGTTGCGAAACCATAGCTGGCGAAGATGCGTGAAGTACCATCAGCCACCTGGTTGGCCATCTCCGACGTGAAGAGCTTGGCCATGGACGCCAGCTTCATGTCGCGCTCTCCGCTGTCGAGAAGTGACGCCGCTCGGTAGACCATCAGCCGCGCCGCCTCCAACTGGGTAGCCATGTCCACCAGCCGGTGAGAGATGGCCTGAAACCCGACGATGGGGCGCCCGAACTGCACTCTCTCCTGAGCATATCTGACGCCCGCCTCTAGCGCAGCTTGCCCCAGACCAAGGCTGAGGGCACCCATCATGATGCGTATCTCCGCCAGGATCCCTCGAAGGTTGCGAAAGCCTGTCCCTCGCTCTCCAAGCAGGTTCTAGGCTGGGAGGCGACAGTCCTCCAAGATTATCTCAGCCGCACTCTGGCCCAAGACTCCCATCTTGGCGATGTCCCCACCGATGCTGAGCCCTGGAGTGCCCCTCTCTACAAGGAACATGTCTATGCCCCTGAACCCCTCTTGGGGATCCGTCTTGGCCGCGACGGTGAAGAAATCGGCCAGCCTAGCGTTGGTGACCCAGATCTTTCGTCCGTTGAGCACGTAGTGGTCACCGTCGCACAGGGCAGTGGTCTGGATGGCTCCCAGATCGGACCCGGCGTCAGGTTCCGTCATGGCGATGACACCCATCTTCTCACCTCTAATGGCGGGCACTAGCAGCCGCTGTCTCTGCCCCTCTGTCCCGAAGCGGTGGATGAAGTCGGTTCCCATCAGGCACTGCATAGACACGCAGGCGGCCAGGCTCATCGATCCCCGGGCTAACTCTTCGCACATCAGCGTGAACATGACATTGTCGCCGCCGGAGCCGCCGTACTCCTCGGGATAGCGCAGGCCCAGGTAGCCCAGTTCAGCCGTCTTCTGGAACAGCGGCCACGGGAATTGCCCTTCCTCGTCGATCCGGGCGGCAGCCGGCACGACCTCCCTATCCACGAAGTCTGCTACGCTGCGCCTCAGGAGCTCCTGCTCTTCGCTGAAAGAGAGATCCACAGTTTCCCGCTCCTGGCCGGTGCACGCTCACCGCGCCCGCTCACGCTCAAGGCACTTCGTGCAGCGCTTGTCCTAGAGCCTCCACGAGTCGTTCGTCCTCCTCCCGGGTGCCCACGCTGATACGAAGGGCGTCGGGGACTCCAAACCCTTGGGCCGGAGTCACGACCACGCCGCGACGAACGAGAGCCTCCCACAGGCCTTGCACATCGCGTCCCAGTTCCACGAGCAATACGAAGTTGCATTGTGAAGGAACGTAGCGAAGGCCCAGTCTGTCGAAGTGCTTGTAGAGGAACTGCTTCTCCCTGGAGTTGTGCTCTCTACTCCTCAGAATGTGCTCTTCGTCGTCCAGGCTCGCGGCGGCTCCAATGAGATTCAGCGCAGCCACGTGGAAGGCCGAAAGGGCGCGCCGCAAGTACTGGACCAGCTCCTTCTTGCCCACGCCATACCCTACGCGGAGTCCAGCCAAACCATAGATCTTCGAGAAGGTACGAACGAGGAGAACGTTGCGTCCCTCCTCGATGTACTCTCTTACATCGGCGTATTCATCGTCCTCCACGTACTCGCGGTACGCTTCGTCGAACAGCACCACCACCCGGTCGGGAACCTGCTTCATCAAGTCATCGACCTGCCGCTGGGTGAGTACCGTCCCAGTGGGGTTGTTGGGGTTGCAGACAAAGAACAGTCGCGTCTGATCGCCGATCTCCTCGACCATTGAAGGGAGGTCGTAGGCGTAGTTCTTGGCGTCCACAAGCACCGCTTCACCGCCGTACATCTCGGTGAAGAGTCGGTAGAGGGGGAAGGTGGCGGCGCAGACGACGCTTTCGCCGCCTCCGGACAAGAACGCCTGGCACACCAACCGCAGGAGATCGGAGGAGCCGTTGGCCACGACGACGTTCTCCTCGTCGAACCCCGATCCCATGAGTCTGGCGATCTTCGCGCGAATCTCTGTCTCGCACACTCCGGGATATCGATTGGAAAAGGGCAACGCCTCCCTCATCGCTTCCACAGCCAAGGACGACGGACCTAGAGGGTTCTCATTTGCCGAGAGACCGATGATCGTCTCCAGGCCGTAATCTAGGCGCAGTTCCTCCGTCGGCTTCCCCACCTTGCGAATGGGAACGCGCAACAGGTTCGGGTCAAGGGTCAGCCCTTCCACCACAACATCCGCTCCTCTCCGTGCAGTCTCCTCAGATGACGCCGGCGTCTCTCAACTCGCGCACTCTCTGAGCTCCATAGCCCAGCGCACCCCCATAGATCTCGTCGTTGTGCTCTCCCAGGCGTGGAGGGAATGACATCCGCATACCTGTGGAGCGTAGATACTCGGTGATCACCGGTGTAGGTGGCAGGAACGCCACCGTGCCTGTTCGCGGATCGGTGGCTGTTATCAACCTATCCTTGACCAGCGGATCTTCAACCACATCCTCAATGCGACTCACGGTGGAAATAGGGACTGTAATGCTGCGGAACAGTTCTATCAGATCCTCCGTGCCCCTGGTTCTGGTTACCTCACTGATCTCCTGATTCAAGCGCTCCACATCTGCTATCCGCCCGGCGTTGGTCTTGCGCTCCTCGCTGTGAAGTGACTCGAACCCTGACAACTCCGTCATAGCCTGCCATTGCCTGTCGTTGCCCACAGCGATGTAGACGTAACCGTCTCTGGTCTCGTACACAGAAACTGGAGCGAAGAACTCGTGGGTATTCCCTCTGCGCGTGATGGTCGCGCCGAAGCTCTTGGTGAGCATGATCGGATTCACCTCCCAGGAGACCAGGCTCTGAAACATGGAGATGTCCACGCGCGAACCTTCCCCGGTGGCCTCCCGGAGGTACAGTGCTCTCATGATCTGCCCGTAACCCTGCTCGCTAGCCCCCAGGTCGGCCATGGGCAGCCCAAACACCTGCGGCGAGCCATCGCGCTCACCAGTCAGATCCATGATCCCGGCCCGTGCTTGCAGGATGGGGTCATAAGCCGCTTCGTTGCTCTCCGGCCCGAAGCCAGTCATCCCGACCCAGATGATGTCGTCCTTGATCGCCTTCAGTTGCTCGTACCCTATGCCTAGCTTGTCGTAGTTGCGCGGCAACTGATTGCAGGCGAAGATGTCCACGTCGAGCTTCGTGATCAGATCTCGGAGAACCGCCTTCCCCTCCTCATCCCGCAGGTTCAGAGTGATCGCCTTCTTGCCCACGTTGTTGGGCAAGAAGTAGCTGTCCATCGCCTCCTCACCCAGGACGTTGCTGCCCACAAAACGGTTCGGATCGGCCCACTCTGGATGCTCCACCCTGATCACCTGCATGCCCTCTGCCGCCAGCCTGTAGGTGAGATAGGGCAAGACGGTGGCCTGTTCCATGCTCAGTGCCGTGATGTCAGTGAACAGATCCTTCATTTCTCCTCCTCGGCTCTCGTGACCTTCTCCTTCAAGGCCCTCAGAACCTTCTCGGGCGTGACGGGGAGGTCCCGTATTCTGACTCCCACCGCATCGTATACAGCGTTGGCGATGGCGGGAGCGGTAGGTATGCAGGCGGGCTCCGCCATGCCCTTGGCCCCAAATGGTCCGGCCTGATCATCGGTTTCGACGATGATGCAATCGATCTCCGGCATATCCAACACAGTCGGAAGAGCGTAGTCGGCAAAGTTGGGGTTGAGGACACGGCCTTCCTCTACAACGAGCTCTTCGTACAACCCATAGCCCAGGCCCATGGATACGCCACCGTGAATCTGCCCTTCCACAGCCATAGGATTGATGGCCCGACCTACATCGTGAGCCGCGGCGATCTTCAGGACTTTCACCTCACCAGTCTGGGTATCCACCTCGACCTCAATGGCCTGGGTTGCGAAGCCGTATGCGGCTGAGATATTGCCACGGAATTCCTTGTCCTGCCTTTCCGTAGGAGGCTCGTACCAACCCCTGGCCAGGACGACGTCGCCATCCGGACGGAAGTGCTTGCCACGAACCATCTTCTCGAAGGGAATCCACTCTTCAGGCTCACCTTTGCGGAAGACCTTCCCCTCTTTCATGTCCAGATCCTCCACCTTCTCGCCCAGGTTC
Source organism: uncultured Anaerolineales bacterium (assembly GCA_964577995.1). Classification (GTDB taxonomy): domain Bacteria; phylum Chloroflexota; class Anaerolineae; order UBA7937; family B3-Chlor; genus JAUVXJ01. Next base: position 14,580 of record CAZOBP010000002.1, on the reverse strand, counting down.
TCTGCTGCGGCCTGGAGGATCTGTTGTTTGGCATCGGCAGCCGCGATGCGAGCGGAGTTGCCCGCCACGAATGTCGTGCGACTGGCATGGGCGCCAACGTCCCAAGGCGTGATGTCAGTGTCAGTGTTGACCACCGCGATATTCTCCACCGGCACACCGAGCTCCTCGGCCACGATCTGGGCGAGGATGGTATCAGAACCCTGACCCATGTCGGTGGAACCGGTGACCAGAGTCACCTTACCGAAGTCATCTACCTTTACGGTGCTCCCGCAGCCATCGGAAGGGTAGATCCTCGCACCGCCTCCAACGTGGATCATCGAAGCCATACCCACGCCTCGGTTTCCCGCCTTTGCCCGCTTCTCTTCCCAGGAAACACTCTCCGCCGCTTTCTCGATGCACTCCGTGAGCCCACAGCTCGTGATCTTGACCCCCTGGCCCGTGACATCGCCAGACTGGTTGGCGTTCTTCAGACGGAACTCCATGGGATCCATGCCCAACTCGTGGGCCAGCATATCCATGTGCGATTCCACGACGAAGGTGGCCTGCGGGTTGCCGTACCCTCGCATAGCGCCACTATAAGGGTTGTTGGTGTAGGCGACGACCACGTCGTATTTCACATTGGGGACGCGGTAGAGGGACGATATGCTCTGCATCATCACGAGGGGGGTGGTAGCCCCCCACGAACTATAGGCACCGTTGTCCAAGATCATGCTCACCTGGCGAGCCACTAGAGTGCCATCGTTCTTTGCACCGCTCTTGATGTCGCAGATCACCGGCTGCCGCGTGGGAGAGGCGATGAACTCCTCCTCACGAGTGAAGGTGATCTTCACTGGGCAGCCGGTCTTCTGCGCCAGGAACACGCAGATGGGCTCGAAGGGATACATATCCAGCTTGCTGCCAAAGGCGCCACCGATTGCCGCCTTGATAATCCTGACCTTGTTGGAAGGCACGCCGACTGCCGTGCTCAGATCGCGCTGGTACAAGAAAGGCATCTGGGTCGAGCTCCAGACCGTGAGGTCGCCCGTGGGCCCGAAACTGGCCAGGCAGAAACAGGTACCCATACAGCAATGGGTCACGAAGGGCATCCGGAACCGATCCTCAATCACCACATCCGACTCGTCGAAACCCTTCCGCACGTCGCCATGGTGGTATGCTTGGCGCATCTTCTCCTGGATGTTGTTGGGCGCCTCGGCATGGAGCAGAGGGGCCCCAGGCTTCATCGCCTCCTCTGGATCGAACACGCCAGGCAGTTCCTCGTACTCCACCTTGATCAGTTCTAGGGCCTCCCGTGCCGTGTCCTCGTCAACGGCCGCCACCGCAGCCACCTCGTCACGCATGGAGCATACCTTGCCAGACTTGAGAACGGGATTGTCGCGGGCCCACCCAATCTTGACCTCAGGAATGTCCTCAGCCGTCATCACTGCCCTCACGCCAGGCAGTGCTCTGGCCTTGCTCGTGTCGACGGCCAGTATCCGAGCATGGGCGTGCTCGCTACGCAGGATCTTGCCGTAGAGCATCCGCGGCAGCTTCATGTCGTGACCATACACCACCTGCCCCGTGGCCTTTGCCGGTGCGTCTAGCTTCGGTACCCTTTTCCCAACGAAGGAGAATCCCTCCGACATTATCACTTCCTCCACTATGGCTGGTCAGTCGGCGATCGCTGCCTTGATGGCTTCCACGATCTTCACGTAGCCCGTGCAGCGGCACAGGTTTCCAGAGATCGCCACCTTGATCTCCTCTTCGGTAGGGTGAGGGTTTCTGTCCAAGAGCGCCTTGGCGGACATGAGCATGCCAGGCGTACAGTATCCACACTGGACAGCGCCATGTTCGATGAACGCCTTCTGAAGGGGGTGAAGTTCTCCCTCAGAGGCCAGACCCTCGACGGTCATCACTTCCCGCCCCCGTGCCTTTACGGCCGGCACCAGGCACGAGGTTACGGGCTGGCCATCCAGCAGGACAGTGCACGCCCCACACTCTCCCTGTCCGCAGGCCTCCTTCGTGCCCATCAGTCCCAGTTCGTCCCGCAAGACGTCCACCAGCAACGCATCAGGCTGGATGTGAATCGTGACCTCTTCGCCATTCAGTGTCATCGTCAAAACTTCCATCAGTCCGCGCTCCCTTGACTTGTACTGTTTGATTGCTCAGGTCTGTGCCGCCGCCACAGCACGCCCCAGGGCACGTCTCAGCAACACGCTCACCATCTCCCGGCGATACTCTGCGGAACCCCGCAGCGGATTGCTGCGCGGCTGGGCTTCCTGGCTCGCAATCTCCAGAGCGGAGTCCAGTGTTTGCTCGTCCACGGGCCGTCCACGCAGCGCCTCCTCCGCCCCCCGGGCCCGGAAGGGCGTCAACGCCACCGGCCCGAGGGCCAACCTCACATCCTTCAGAATCGTGCCATCGTCCTCCATATCTACAACCACTGCGGCGTTCAAGATCGGCAATGACAGAGCCCCGCGCTTCGCCAGACGGGCAAAGGCCGATCCCCGATGGCGACCCAACGCAGGGAAACGCAGGGCCACCAGGATCTCCGAGCTGGCGTCCACCTTCGACTCCCCTGGCCTCACATAGAGGTCCTCCAGAGGCTCCCGGCGCCTTCCGCTGCTGTCGGCTATCTCAGCCTCTGCGCCAAGCGCCAGCAAAGGAATGGCCGTATCTGCCGCGGGTTGCGCGTTGACTATGTTGCCCCCCATGGTGCCCATGTACCGTATCTGTGGAGAACCCACAGCCGCTGCACCCTCAGCCAGCGCACGGGCCTGCTCTCGTAGCAGAGGCGATGCAGCCAGCTTCTGATGAATAACGGCCGCGCCGATTCTGATCACGTCGTCCTGCCGATGGATGCCCTTCAACTCAGGCAAGCGACTGACGTCCACCAGGCATCTGACCTTTCGCTCCTTGTTCTTCAACTGGGGCACCAGATCAGTACCCCCCGCGATGACCCTCGCCTCGCCCTCGTAATCGGCCAACATCGACAGCGCCTCCTCCAGAGAGGCGGGAAAGAGGTACTCCTCCCACTTCATTGCTCCCTCCGATAGCCGGCTTCGAAAGCCTCTAGATTCAGCTCTTTGAATCTCTGCGGGGTAATGCGCTCGATGGTCTCCCTGATTTGAGCGTGGTGGAAGGGCACACCAGGCATGCTCAGCGCATAGCCGATCAGGACCAGGTTGGCAGAGCGTGGAGAGCCCAACCGCAGGGCCACCTCGTCCACTGGGAAACTGTATGCCGCAATCCCGTTCTTGGTCAGGTATCCCTTCACGCCTGGGTCCCAGAAGTCGCCCTTCCCACTGTTCACGAAGCAGAGCCCGCCGCGCCTCACAAAAGATAGGGTGCGATAGGCCTCTTCTTCGTCGAAGGCCAACAGCACATCGGCCGTCCCTCGACGAACCATCGGGCTCTCATAGGAGCCAATCTTGAGGTGCGAGATGACCGACCCTCCGCGCTGGCTCATCCCGTGAGTCTCGGAACCCAGCACGTCGTAGCCCAGGGCCAAGGCGGTCTCCGAGAACACGCTGGTGGCGAAGAGGACTCCCTGCCCCCCCACGCCAGACAGGATCAGATTCAAGTCGATATCATTCTTCCTCTTCAACGATGCACCCCTTAGGACAGGCTTCGATACAGACTCCACAATTGACACAGGTTCGCCGATCTACCACTACCCGCCCTAGTTCCCGATCGAGCACCAAGGCCGGGCACTCGAACGCTATCTGACAGTACTCGCAGCCGTCGCACTCCTCCGTGACCGTTACACGCACCGGGTTCTCTTGAAGAGGGCTGGGATCGTACAGGACACAGGGATGCTTGGCGATGACTACAGCGACGCCCCCATCCGGCTCCTTCGTGTACTCTCGCGCGCGCTTGACTAGCCCCTCGAACTCCTTCACCCGGTAAGGGTCCATCTCTTCGATGAACTTGACTCCACACGCCTGGACGAGGTCCGGGATAGCCACCCTTTTTCCTTCACTCCCGTCCGCCAGGATCCCTGAGTCAGCCGTGGGCTGCATCCCCGTCATAGCCGTCGTACCGTTGTCGAGAATGAGTAGCACGAAGCGAGCGCCATTGTAGACGGCGCTGGCCAGGGCCGTCACCCCTGAGTGCAGGAAGGTGGAATCGCCTATGGTGGCCGCGATGGGCACATCCTTGCCGTCTTGCCGGTACGCCTGGTAGAGACCGCTGGCGATGGTGACCGACGCTCCCATGTCGAGACAGGTATCCACCGCCTTCAGGTTGAGGCCCAGTGTGTAGCACCCGATGTCGCCGGGATAGATAGCTCTGGGGCCCAGCGCTCTCTTCATAGCGAAGAAAGCCGCTCGATGCATACAGCCTGGACAAAGGCGGGGTTTTCTGGCGGGCAGCTCCAGGCTAGCCACGAGGGCCTCCAGCTCACCAGTGTCGATTTCGCGAGACACTTCCAGATCCAGCCTCGCCGCCTGCTCCACGATGATCTGGCAGATCACCTCCGGGCTCAGTTCGCCAGCCGAGGGCACCACGTGGTTGTAGCGGCCGTGCACCTTCCTCTTGTCCAGGATCTGCAACTCAACTACAGCGTCCGGTTCCTCTAGGACCACCACCTGCTCACAGCCAGCGACGAAGTCGGCCACCAGCTTCTGGGGAAGAGGATAAGGAGTGCCCATCTTGAGGATAGCGAACCTCCCTTCCAGCCCTAGCTGCCTGAGGGTATCCTTCAACACCGAGAAGCTAGTCCCGCCAGCGATGAAGCCAAGCCTTGCGTCCTGACCTGGTGTGATGCTGTTGTGATCCGACGTCTCGAACTCCTGCCGGATCTCTTCCAGCTTGTCGTTGAGTTCCTTGTGCAGCAGCAGACGAAAGCGAGGCGTGGCCGCCCAGCGAGCAGGGTCCTTCTCGAAATCAGCGGGCCTAGCCAGCTCGGGCAAAGGCGAGAACTCAACGTTCTGTCTGGCGTGGGAGACCCGGATGGCCGGACGGAGAATGACCGGCAGATGGTGTCTCTCCGACAGTTCAAAGGCCGCCTTGACCATCTCCTTGGCCTCGCGAGGGCTCGACGGGTCGAGGACAGGCACTTTGGCCACCATAGCCAGGAATCGTGTATCCTGCTCTGTCTGCGAAGAGTGAGGACCGGGATCATCGCACGAGATGACGACGAACCCGCCCTTGACGCCGGTGTAGGCAGAGCTCATCAGCGGGTCGGCAGCCACGTTGAGCCCAACCTGTTTCATGATCACAGCCGCCCGCTTGCCCGTGTAGCTCGCTGCCAGGGCCACCTCATAGGCAACCTTCTCGTTGATACTCCACTCCACGTAGGTGCCCAGGCCCAGCTCCTTCTTGAAGCGCACCACACCGGGGAGGATCTCAGAACTGGGCGTACCAGGGTAGGAGGTCACCACGTGGCATCCGCTCTCCACGATGCCCCGCGCGATGGCCTCATTGCCGAGTAGCACTTCCTGTTTCGACTGCTCCAAGCGATGCTTCCTTCCTACAGATGTCGTGACCGGTCAACCTCGTGGTGACATCGCGGTCCGTCGGGCTCCATCTTTCGCTCGCAAGCCACCCGTACGGTCAGCCGCGGATCACGAAGCGGCACAGGTCATCCCCTTTGGCACAGCAGTGCGTCTCTTCTGACCTCACGTCGCCCCCGAAGATTCCGGCAGCCATGCCCGCCATCACCCCGCGGATCATGTGGCATACGCCCTCGCCCGCGCTGCCATAGGCCTCGGCGAAGGCAGAGTTCCTGACGACGACGACCAACTCTCTCCCGTCCTTGTCGAACCTCTCGACCTCGAAGTCACCCCACCCAATCTCGCGGCCCATGTTGCACATAAAGGACACTATCTCTTCGTCCGAAAAGCCGAAGACCTCCTTGTACCTCTTCGATGAGCGCGAGCCACCGGTGTAGCCACCCGCCATCATGCTCTCGGCAACCCCGTCGCCCAACGCCTCCTCCACCGCCTTCTGGAAATCAACGACGGTGTCGGGCCGGATCAGCATATAGCGCACACCTTTGAAAGAAATCGTCCCGCTGCCTTCGTCGTACTCCAGGTTGTCGAGGATGGAGTTGGCCATTGGCTCTCAGCCTTTCCTAAGCCTCTTGGTTGCGGCCTCGTCGATCCCCAGGGTCTCCGGATCGATGACCACCCTGTAGTCCTCGCGGGCGCTCTCAAGCGTGACCTTGCCGTCCCTCACGTCCTGAAGAAGCAACTCCGGATCGCGCTCCAGCGGATCGCCATATCCGCCCGCCCCGGGGAGACGAAGGCTCACCATGTCACCCTTCTTGAGGATGTCTAGACCCTTGGACTTGAGTGGTCTCTCCTCGGGTGTGCCGGGGTTGAGGATGAACTTGCCCTTGCTGCCCTCCTTGCCGCCGAAGAGGCCGAAGGCGCCAAAACGCTGCCGGTCTCCATAGCGAGCCAGCGAGACGTCATCCGCCAGCACCTCGATGTCGCGACGCACAGTCAGGCCTCCGCGATACTTGCCGGCGCCACCGGAATCGGGGATGAACTCGTACTTCCAAATGCGCACCGGGTATTCCAGTTCGACGGCCTCGATGGGCGTATTCTTGAAACGCGCCAGGTGTGAATCCTGGCCGTCCCGGCCATCTTTCGTCGGTCGCGCGCCCGCACCTCCACCCTGGATATCGATGAACACAAAACGCTTCCCTGTCCTTGGATGGTAGCCGCTGAATCCGCAGTTGGTGATCTGGCCGTGACAGCCCGCCTGAACCCTGTCGGGCACCACCTTCGACAGGGCAAGCATCATAGCCTCGGCGATCTTCTGAGAGGTGTTGGTCCTGGCGCCCATGGCCCCAGGCATCACAGGATTGACAATCAGTCCTTTCTCCGCCTCCACCGTGAAAGGCCGGTAGCACCCAGAGTTGGGGGGGACATGGGGATCGATGACGGCGATGAGGGCGTAGTATACGGCCGCGTGTACGGTGGCGATGGGGCAGTTGATGTTGCCCTTGACCTGTTTGGCGGTGCCATCGAAATCAACGACCACCTCGTCGCCGCGCTTATGGATGTTCACTTGTAGCTTGATGGGGTCGTCGGAATAGCCGTCGTCGTCCACCCAGTCCACCCCGCTGTAGGTGCCGTCCGGTATGTTCCTCAAGCCCGCCCGTATGCGGCTCTCCGAGTAGTCCAGGAGCATCTCCTGGCACTTGGTAACCACATCCACACCGTACTTGTCGAAGATGTCCCAGAGCCTCTGCGCACCCACAAAGTCGGCCGAGGCCTGAGCCCGGATGTCCCCCAAGGTCTTGTCCGGCACCCGGATGTTGTTCTCCAGGATGCCGAAGAGCTCGGGGTCCTCCTCGCCTTTCTTGTAGAGCTTGACCATGGGGAAACGCAAGCCCTCGAGGTAGATCTCGGTCAGTCCGCCCGCAGTCCCTCCAGGCACGGCCCCGCCCATGTCCGAGTGATGGGCGATACTGCCAGTGAACCCCACCAGCTTGCCTTTGTAGTGGGCTGGCGCGAAAGTCACCATGTCCATCACGTGCTGGCCACCAGAGTAGGGATCGTTGAACATGATCATATCGCCCTCGTCGAGATCTTCGGGCTTGTACTTCTCAACGAGAGCTCGCATCCCCAACTCGAAGCCGGTGAGGAGCATAGGTGCGTGATGGGCCTGGGCTATGGTATTGCCGTGCCGGTCGAAGACGGAGCAGGTCATGTCCTCGATCTCTTTGATGACTGTCGAGCGCGCAGTGCGCACCAGAGTGCGGCCCATTTCGTCAGCCACCTGCTCCATGGCGTAGCGCATGACCTGCATAGTGATGGAATCAGCCTTGTAGGGCACTGTTTACCTCCTTCAATCCGCGGATCAGCCTCTCTTCACCTATGGGAGAGCGACGATGATGTTCCCATACTCATCCACCGATCCCCTCAATCCAGGTGTGAGGACGGTTGTCGAGGCTATCTCCTCTATCAACGCTGGCCCGTGGACCACGTGGCCCGCGCGCAGCAGTGCTCGATCGTAGATCGCCGTATCCACGTAACCCTCTCCGGGGTAGTAGACGGGGCGGTTACCTTTGCGGGCCGTCTCCGTTTCTCCGCCGCCTCCGGTATGGGACAGCGACACCTCAGGCACCTTGCCGATCGCTGCCACCCGGAGATTGATGAACTCTACCTTCTCATCAACCGATCCATAAGCGTAGATTCGGTAGTGTAGATCGTGGAAACGATCCACGATCTCTTCGATGTCCGCCCTCGTGATGGAGTCCTTGCGAACCACGGGCGTATTGATCTCGTAGGACTGGCCCTCGTAGCGGAGATCGGCCGACCAGATGATCTCGATCTGATCGTCCTGCACCTTCTGGGCGCGCAGTTGGGCCCTCCCCCTGGTCTCCAGATCCTGGAAAACAGTGAGTAACTCCTCTGGCGTGAGTTCCTCCTCATTCTTGGCCACTGTCGAGGCATAGTCGTAGCGCGTGTTGGCCACCAAGAGGCCAACCGCAGAGAGAGTACCGGCATAGGGTGGTACGACTACTCTCTTCATGTCCAGGTCCCGCGCCAGCTCCACGGCGTGCAGCGGACCCGCGCCTCCGAAGGGCAACAGCGCGAACTCTCGCACGTCAAAGCCCTTCTCCGTGGAGTTCACGCTGATGGCGCGCTCCATGTTGGCGTTCACCACGCGGATAGTGCCGCTGGCCCCCTCCTCGAGGGAGACCCCAAGAGGCTCTGCCACGTGCTTCAGAATCGCCTTCTCGGCCAGATCAAGGTGCAGCTTCATCTCCCCGCCGAGGAAGTAGTCCGGGTTGAGCCGGCCCAGCACCAGATTGGCATCGGTGACGGTCGGCCGCTCCCCTCCCAGGCCGTAGCAGGCTGGACCCGGGTCGGAGCCGGCGCTCTCCGGTCCCACGTTGAGCGCTCCGCCCTGGTCCACCCAGGCCAGGCTCCCCCCTCCAGCGCCGATAGCCTTCACATCGAGAATGGGGATCTTGACCGGGAAACCCTCGAACTGGCTTTCTGGCGCCACTCGTGGCTCTCCGTGGTCTATCACTCCCACATCGAAGCTGGTGCCCCCCATATCCACGCTGATGACCTGCTCGTCGCCTGTCAGCCGTCCCACGTAGGCCGCCGCCAGCGCCCCTCCGGCAGGCCCAGAATTGACGATGTTGACCGCGCGGTGTTTTGCCATCTCGGTGGTCATACATCCGCCGCTGGCCTGCATGACCCGCAAGTCTACGTCGCCATATCGCTCCAGCAACTGTCCTTCCAGGTTGTCCAGGTACCGCTCCACGACGGGAGCCAGATAGGCGTTGATGACCGTGGTGGAAGTACGCTCGAACTCACGAAACTCAGGAGCGATCTCAGAGGAGATGGAAACGGCAGCATCGGGGAACACCTCCTGGCAGATCTCCCTCACCCTCTCCTCGTGAGCTGAATTGCGGAAGCTGAAGAGGAAAGAGACAGCTATCGATTCGACGGCCTGGTCTTTCAGCAGACCCACGGCCTTCCTAGCCGAGTCCTCATCCAGCGGTACCACCACCTCACCGTCCGCTCCCACGCGCTCCCTGACCTCGAGTCTCAGGTACCGGGGCACGAGCGGCAGCGGGGTGTCGACGAAGATGTCATACAGACCCGCAGCAGGACGCTCGATACGGCCGATCTCGAGGATGTCTCTCATCCCCTCGCTGGTCAGCAGGCCGGTCCGTGCGCCCTTGCGCTCGATGAGAGCGTTGGTGCCGATGGTGGTGCCGTGTACCATGTAGTCCACATGATCGAAGGACTCGACCGCCATGTCCAGGATCTTGTCGATGCCGCTGATCACACCTCTGGCCAGGTCGCCGTGAGTGGTCAGAACCTTGGTGTAGTGGATCTGACCGTTGAGGTCGTCGATCAACACGATGTCTGTGAACGTTCCTCCCACGTCAATACCGATACGCATTCCCTGATCCCCCAATTCCTCACATAATGCCCCACCCAACGCCAGTGCGTCACCACGCCGGCGAAGAACTGGCTGACACTGGATGGTCCGGTACCTGAAGGGTCACCTGAAGGGTCACCCCTCCTCTCGCCAGACAGGCCTTCCCCGGGAGTCCTTTCCAGGAACAACCCTGAGAAGCCTGGCCGCAGAGGAAGATCTACAAGACTACCGGCTCCTTGAACTCGCCGAAGACCTCTTTCAGTATCTGTGCCATCTCGCCGACCGTGGCGTAGGCCCGCACAGCGTCCATGATGTACCGCATCAGGTTCTCTTGGCCGGTGGCCGCCTGACGCAGCCTCTCCAGGCTCTCGCTCACCGCCTGCCCGTCACGCTCGGACCTCAACAGCTCCAGTCTACGGATCTTGTCCTCAGCCTGTTCAGGTCTATACTCGTGAAGCTCGACGTCGCGCTCCTCCTCCTCGATGCGGTACTTGTTTACGCCAACCTTGACGATCTCGCCACTCTGGATGCCCCGTTCGAAGCGATAGGCCTGGCGGGATACTCTTTGCTGGATGAGACCTTCGCCGATGGCTTTGACGATCCCGCCCAGTCGCTCGACCCTCTCCATCTCCTCCACGATCTGCTTCTCCAGATCGGTGGTCAGTCGCTCCACATAGTAGGAGCCAGCCAGAGGGTCCACCGTGTCGCACAGCCCCATCTCGTCGGCCAGGATTTGCATGGTGCGGAGGCCGATGAGCGCTGCTTTCTCGGTGGGTATGGTGTAGGCCTCGTCGTATGTGCAGAGGGCCATGGTCTGAGTGCCGCTCAGCGCGGAGATGAGCGCGTAGTACGCCCCACGAACGATGTTGTTCTCAGGTTGTTCGATAGTCAACCCTCCGCCGCCACCGCCAGCGATCATCTTCATCTGCATCGCCTTGGGGTCGGTGGCTCCAAACCTCTCGCGCACGATCTTCGCCCACAGGCGGCGTGCGGCACGAAACTTGGCTACCTGTTCGAATAGGTTACCCCAGATGTCGAAATTGAAGGAAAGTCGGGCCACGAAATCGTCTACGTCCACGCCTCTTTCCCTGACGTGGTCAACATACGCAGAGGCGATAGCATACGCGTAAGCGATCTCTTGAACGGGATTGGCCCCGGATTCGCGGATGTGGTAGCCGCACACACTCACAGGATAGTAGTGGGGCACGCGCTCGGCACAGAACTCGATGGTATCGCCGATCAGACGGATAGAGGGTTCCACGGGGAAGATCCAGGTCCCACGCCCTATGTACTCTTTGAGGATGTCGTTCTGCGCAGTGCCGCGCAATTCCTTGAGAGGTACTCCTTGCTTGTCGGCCACGACGAAGTACATGGCCATCATGATCGCTGCGACACCATTGATGGTCAGGCTTGTGCTAATCTTGTCCAGGGGGATGTCTGCAAACGCCTCCTCCATGTCGCTCAGGCTGTCCACCGCCATACCTACGCGGCCCACTTCACCCCAGGCCAGTGGGTGGTCGGAATCCAGGCCCATCTGAGAAGGCAGGTCGAAGGCGACGTTGAGGGCATTCTGCCCGTGGTCGATGAGGTACTTGAAACGCTGGTTGCTCTCCTGTGGAGTGCCAAAACCAGCGTACTGCCGCGTGGTCCACGGGCGATACCGATACATGAACTTGTGAATACCCCGAGTATAGGGATAGGCCCCCGGCTCGCCGATATCCTGCTCGTGGTCCAGGTCGGCCACGTCGTCCGGACCATAGATCGGCTTCACCTTGATGCCAGACTCCAGGACTACCTCTCGTAGCTTCTTCTCCTCCATGGTCAGTCCCTTTCGCCTTTCGTGATCTCCATGGAGACGACTGGCACATGCGCCACGGCCAGCCATCGCAGCATCACAACTCTAGGCTTCGATTACCCCCAAAAAAGTCACCGGCGAGTGTCATCCCGCTGATGAGATCGGCCGCTAGCACCTACATGAGCCGCTCGCCGACAGCCCTTCAATCAACCATTTTGTTCTGCGATGGGCTCCTACTTGTCTTCCCTGGACTCCTCTATCTCAGCCAGGTCGCTGTATATCGTGTGCCGAGAGACACCGAGTCGCTCGGCCATGAGGGGTACAGCCTTCTTGAGCAAGAAAGCGCCGCGCTCCTCCAGAGCACGAATCACCTTCAGTCGATCAGCCCTCTGCATCAGGGAGATGGGTATGCCCGCCGCGGCAATGGCGTCGTCCAGCATCTTGTCCAGAACGTCACCGACGTCGCTACCGAAGGTCTGGGGTTCCGCCTCGTTTTCTGTCGGCTTGATCAGTGGCTGCAAGTGTCGATCGAAAGTCAGATACGGCGTGATATCAAGGTTGATGCACAACCCACCGAGTATCTCTCCCTGGTCGTCGGTCAGGAACACCGAGGAGGATTTGATGACCCTGCCTCCGTCAGCAACCGTCGTGTAAGAGTAGACCCGCCCGCTCTCCGGAGACCGCAAGCAGGTCAGACCAGAGTCGGTCAACGGCCCGCCGACTCGACGATCGGTCACGTCGCCCTCGATGGCCACGATGGAAGCATCAGGATAGGCCATATCGTGCAGTACGACCTCACTGCCAGGACCGAGAAGGTCCACGATAGCCGCCATCACGGGCTTCAACGATTCAAAGACCTTCTTCTTCAACTCCGCGTCCACGCTATCAGTCATCTGCTCCGCCCAGGAAACAGAAAGCCCACGGTGTTCTCACACGGGCGCGCACTGAAACGCGCTGGCTTACATGTGATCCGCGGGCACCTCGCGATTCGACAACGACACGATCGAACGAACACAAGTAGATCCGGAAACGACATGATCCACACCGACCATCAGCTACCCATAACCTCAGCCAGTATACACCTTTCTCGACAGTTTGTCAAGCACCTAGACATTTCGACAACATTCTCCGTCCCATGAAACCTTGCTATGGCGCCCTGCAGTGAGTATAATGGCCTTCCGTGCCCCATCGACGGACAGGACTCTCGAGCGTGTCGGCTGGAATGGGTGGAAAGGAGGTGAAGATGAGCTCTCGAGTTCTCACGTACAACGCGATCACGTGGACCAACGTCAGCAAGGCCACAGGAAACGACATAGAGCAGCTACGTCAGCAGTTCCCTTTCTTCCACCCCCTGGACCTGGAAGACTGTCTCAGCGCCATCGAGAGGCCGAAGATCGACGAATACGAGAGCTACTTATTCATCGTCATGCACTTTCCTGTCTTCAACAAGGCCACCCGGCGGCTGGCCCGCGCGGAGGTGGACATCTTCGTGGGTCGCGGGTTCTTGGTCACGGTCAGCGATGGCACGCTCAAGCCTCTCATCGAAGAGTTCGACAACTGCGAGAAAGACGATGGCATACGTGGCCAGTTCATGGGGCGGGGATCATACTACCTGTTGTACCTGTTGATCGATGATCTGGTGGACTACTGCTTCCCTATCCTGGACAAAGAGAACCACAATGTTCTGGATATCGAAGAGAGGATCTTCGACGTAAACGCCAGAGAGATGGTGAGGGAGATCTCCATCGTCAGGCGAAACCTGCTCAACTTCAGGAGCACCATCAAGCCTCAGATGAAGATCATCACCAGCCTCGAGCGCAAGGACTGGGAGTTCTTGAGAGGAGACCTCGAGGTCTACTGGGGAGACGTATCCGACCACATCGTGCAGATCTGGGAACGTCTCGAGGACCTGTGGGAGGTCGTTGAAGGTCTAAGCACAACCCTCGAGTCGCTGACCTCTCAGCGCATCAACGAGGTGATGAAGATCCTGACCATCTTCTCGGTGATCATGCTCCCTCTGTCGGTCATCTCTGGCATCTACGGGATGAATCTCCGCCAACTACCCCTCGCCAGTCATCCGCTGTCCTTCGTGATCATCATAGGCATCATGGCGAGCATCGTGGTTGGGATGCTGGCCTACTTCAACCGCGAGGGCTGGCTCTAGATGCAGCCCGTAGTCACTGAGGCGCCGCCCGAAAGCGACGAAGTTGAAGCACCACTCAAGGTAGACTTCAAGAAGTTCTTCCTCATTCTTGTCATCGGCGTCGGGGTCGGGCTGCTTCTGGTACGGTTGGTCGGTGAGCGAGAGGTTGTAACGCTCGTCGGCTCCGCCCACACAGGGCTCGTAGCCCTGGCCGTTCTCGCAGAGTCGTTGCGCTACGTGGCCGTGGCCCTCTATACGCAGAAGCTGCTGCACTTCCTTGGTCGCCACATCCCGCTGTGGCCATTCCTGGAGCTGATGTTCGCCGGTGGCTCCGCGAACCGGATCGTCTCGGCCGGGGGTGTAGCAGGTATCTATGTGCGCTATCGCTTCTTCGACAAGCACGGTCTTTCGCTGAGCAGTCTGGCTGTAGTTCTCATCTTGCAGAACCTCATGACTGGCGTGATACTGTTCACCACCCTTTGTCTGGGCCTCCTTTACCTGTTCACTCGCCGACTGCTGGGCATGGAACAGTTCCTGGTCGCCGCAGCCATGTTGTGTTTGATGTTGGGCTTGTTTTTCGCATCGATCATGCTCTACCGGCGCCCCGCTCAGCTCAGGCGGGTCCTGGACCGACTGACCAAGACCGTCAATGCGCCCATCAAGAAGGTCACCGGGCGAAGTTTCTACAATCCAGAAGGCCTGGCGGAGAGTATCGACAGCTTCTACACGGCTGTCGAGGCGGCTCGCAGCAAGCCGCTGGAGACAGGCAAGGCTCTCATCTACGGCCTGTTGACCCTGTTCTCTG
>CAZOBP010000001.1:70491-80335 GCA_964577995.1 uncultured Anaerolineales bacterium | reverse complement strand
TGGGTCTCTCTCGAAGTCCACGCCCTGCGCGTCCAGCCAGGCGGCCCTTGCCTCCGCCACCACGAAGAGAGATCCGGTCACGCAGACCAAGTCCTCTGGGCGGGCCTCCTTGAGGGCGTGCCACAGGGCAGCCGGTACGTTCTCGATCACACTGATTCGTGACTTCGTGCCACTTGTCCTCTTGGCAACCTCCTCGGGGTCGGCGGAGCGGGGGTGTACCGACTTGGTGAGCACCAACTCGTCCGCTGTCGAAGTCAGTTCGGCCATCATGCCTGCGATGTCCTTGTCGGCCGAGAAGCCAGCCACGACGATGAGCCGGTCGAAGGGTAGATCCTCAGCAAGGGTCCTCGTCATACGCTGTACGGAATCCACGTTGTGGGCTCCGTCCATGACCAGCAGGGGATTCCGACTCAGGATCTCCAGGCGTCCCGGCCAGTGCGTCGTTCTGAGGCCCTCGTTCACGTGCTCCAGTGAGACGTCAACTCCCTGACGATACAGTTGATCGAGGGTGGCGATGGCGGTGGTGGCGTTGATGAGCTGGTAGGGGCCCAGGAAGGGGACCCAGAACTCTTCCTCCGTACCGGGAAGCATCAGCCCTTCCGCGTCGGGCATCTGGCAGGTCAGGCGCAGGCCCTGGCCGTCCACGTTGGCCTCTGTGCGTTCCCAGAGCCAGTCTCTGCCGACCAGGGTCAGAGGCGCGTTCCTCTCCAAGCACTTATCAACGATGACCTTCTGCGCCTCTGGCCGCTGCGGAGCGCAGACGACAGGCTTCCCCTCTTTGATGATCCCGGCCTTCTCGCTGGCGATCTCGGCCAGGGTATTGCCCAGGATGTAGGTGTGGTCGTAGCTGATGGAGGTGATGGCCGCGACGAGAGGATCCAGGACGTTGGTAGTGTCCAGCCGGCCTCCAAGGCCAGTCTCGATGACGGCGAAATCCACCTCTTGCTCTGCGAAGTACTGAAAGGCCAGGGCGGTCATGATCTCGAAGGTGCTGGGGTCGGTAAGTCGCTCGATGGAAGGTCTTTGCCTTTCCAGCAAGCTCACCATCTCCTCTTCGCTGATCAGGCGGCCGTTGATCTGGATACGCTCGCGGAAGGTGTGCAGGTGGGGCTGGGTGAAGAGGCCCGCCCGGCAGCGCGCCGCCTGGAGCATACTGGCGATCATGGCGCAGGTGGAGCCTTTGCCTTTGGTCCCGGCTACGTGGACGGCGCGGAGGTGGTGATGGGGGTCTCCCAGCATGCCCAGGAGGGCGCGCATATTGGTCAGGTCGAACCGGCTCGGCTCGTACTTGTCGGGCTGGAGCTTCTCGTGGTCTATGAAGGAGTAGATGTAGTCAAGGGCTTGTTGGTAGGTGAGCATGCGTGGGCCTCGGTTTGGGCTATTCTACGCCAGTTGGCGCTGGATGTAAACCGCTGGGTGGTTGCCCAAGGTTCGTGGAAGTAGCTATACTATGGTGGGCTTCTTGTCGCTTGTGTGGAGTCGTTCCCCTAGGTTCGAACGTAGGAGCAGCCGTTCTTGCTGAATCGAGTCGCCTGGAGAGAACATCTTCTCGTTCTGGGGCTGTATCTGGCCCTGACGGTCGTCTTGACCTGGCCTCTCATTCTCCATTTCACCACCCACGTCCCCGGCGACGGTAGCGACGACCCAGCCCTGGTGTGGAACCTGTGGTGGGTCAAACACGCCGTGGTGGATCTCCACTCCAACCCTCTCCTCTGCGAGTTCTTGTTCTACCCCATCGGCATCGACCTTACCTTCTATACGGTGACCATCGCCAACGGCTTCGCCTCGGTGCCCCTACAGCCCCTCCTGGGACTGGTAGGCACGAACAACGTGATCGTCTTCGCCACGTTCGTCCTGTCGGCCTACGGAGCCTACTTGCTCATCAAGTATCTTCTGCCCCGGGGCGCTCATCCGGCTGTGCCCTTTATCGCGGGATTGATCTACGCCTTCTCGTCGAACCGGTTCCTCTACGCCTCCCTGGGCCAGTTCAACATCCTGAGCACGCAGTGGATACCCTTCTACGTGCTATTCCTGATCAAGTCCAGGAGGCGGCCTGGCGGGATGTACTATCCCCTGTTGGCCGTAGTCTTTCTGCTCCTCAACGGCTACACCGAGTTCACCTACGCTTCTTTCCTCCTCGTCTTCACCGTCGTCTACTTCCTGTACTGGCTAGCGGTGGAGGGCTGGCGAAAGAACCTTCTGTTCGTCCGAAACCTGGCCCTCATGGGGACGCTGTTCGTCGTGGGTATGTCTCCCATCCTCTATCGTATGTGGAGGGTGATGGCCGTGGAAGGGGACTTCCTGGTGGAGGGGTTGGGTTTCGCCAACGTCTTCTCGGCGGACCTGCTGGGTTTCTTCGTGCCCAGCCGCCTTCACCCTCTGGCCGATCTGTGGCGGAAGAGTTTCGATTTCTCCTATCTCAACTTCGTGTTCATCGGCTATGCCGTGCTTGGGCTGGCTATCTTCGGTGCGGTATCCCAGTTCAGGGATCGTGCCGTGCGCTTCTGGATCGCAGCCGCTCTCGTCTTCGTGGCCATCTCGCTCGGTCCCACGCTTCGTTTCAACGGGCAGGAGCACGAGTTACCCCTGCCTTTCGACCTGTTGCAGGCGCTGCCCTTCTTCAAGGGCAATCGCTATCCCTCTCGCTACAGCGTGATGCTGGCCCTGTGCTGGGCCACCCTGGCCAGCTATGGCCTCTATCGTCTGACGGGTCTTCTGCGCAGCGCGAGATGGAAACGCGCCGTCTCCGCGGCCTTCGCCCTATTGGTCCTCTTCGAGCACCTCTCGATTCCCTTGCCCCTTTCCGACTTCAGAGTGCCGGAGGCATACGACGCCATCGCCGAGGACCCCGGGGATTTCGCCGTGCTGGAGATACCCCTGGCCTGGAGGAATGGTTTCCGGGTCACAGGCACCATGGACCCGGTGATCATGTTCGAGCAGTTCTACCAGACGACGCATCAGAAGCGGCTGCTGGGCGGAAACACCTCCCGCAACCCGGAGTTCAAGTTCCAGTACTTCACCGAGGCACCTGTGATCAACACCATCATCGCTCTGGAGAACGGCCACGAAGTGGACCAGGCCACGAGGGAGCGCGACCGGGAACTGGCGCCCGGCGTGCTCCGGCTGCTGGGGGTTCGGTATGTCGTCCTGCACACCGAGGAGATCTCGTCGGCGCTGATCGACTATGTGCAAGGAGTAATCGGCGGCGAACCAGTCTACGAGGGGGGCGGTCTTCTCGTCTATCGAATCGCTCCGGCGTCCCCGCAGGAGGAGGTGTTCGTCGACCTGGGTACAGACCAAGCTCGCCTACATCTGGGGGAGGGTTGGAGCGAGAGCGGGGCTGACTACGTGTGGGCGCAGCGCAGGGAGGCCCGTTTCCTAGCGGTCCTGTCTCCTGACCATCGGAGAATGAGCCTGCTCGTCATGGCTCCCGGCTCCGGGCAGAGTATGGAGGTGGTGCTCAACGGCAAGGCAGTGACCTCCCTGGAGTTGCAGGAGGGCTGGCGCGACTACGAAGTCCCCCTTCCCTCGGCACTCTTGCGCGAGGGGCTCAACGAGCTCCAGTTTCGTTTTCGCCGTCTCTTCCCCACGGACGAGATCTTGGACGGGGAGTACGCGGTGGGCGACACTGGCGTGACATCCCCGGTCAACATCCTGGTCAAGAGCGCCGGGGAAGAGGTGGGGGACTTCGGTCACATCTACGTGGACGGGCGCAACGTCTCCCCCGACGAGCGGGGGTACAACGTGGTGGTTCTGGATCCGGTGACCGGCGCTGTGGAAGCGACAGGTCATTTCGACACCTTCGCCAGCGAGGAGGAATCGGCCGGTCTGGCAGGTTTCATTGCAGCGATCCCCGAGGGGAAGATCGTGGCGGTGGCAGTCGAGGACGAGGCCTCACTCCGTCTGACTGAGGACGCGGTTCAGGCTCTGCGGACCATAGGCGCTGAGAGCGATCTGCGCGGCATGTTTCGCTGGGGGCACGCTATCA
Source organism: uncultured Anaerolineales bacterium (assembly GCA_964577995.1). Lineage (GTDB taxonomy): Bacteria > Chloroflexota > Anaerolineae > UBA7937 > B3-Chlor > JAUVXJ01. The sequence continues at coordinate 76,347 of CAZOBP010000001.1, read as the reverse complement.
TCGGAGTCAAGGGCGCTGAGCCAGGGCAGGCTCTGGAGGCTACAGAACTCATCCGGCCCGTGAGCGTGTGCGTGGGGCAGTGTTTCACAGAGCCGTCCGTAGCGGCTGCGGTCGATGAGGTACGGTTCGTGGCTGCGGACTGACCCTCGACGGTTGAAAGGGGCCCCCAGCTATGTTAGGATACTTGGGAGAAGGGTAGTTCTTCATGCAAAGGCTGCGCCGTTTTCCCCCAATAGTTCTGCTTCTGTTTCTGGTCTTCCTGGCCTTCTTCCTCTACACCTTCCGCCTGGACTACCAGAGCCTGTGGTACGATGAGGGATTCAGCGTCTACCTGGCCAGGATGGGCCTGGGCGAGATCACCTCGCGCACCGCGCATGACATCCACCCGCCGTTCTACTACTACCTTCTGCATTTCTGGGTCCTGCTCTTCGGCAGCACCGAGTTCTCACTGCGCTTCCTCTCGACGATCTTCGGACTGCTGACCGTCCCTCTGATCTGGACTGTGGGCAAACGTCTCTTGGGCGAGAACGGCGGTCTGCTCTCCGCGGCTTTGGTAACCATCTCACCGTTGTTCCTGTGGTACTCCCAGGAAGCGCGCATGTACACCCTGGTCACCTTCCTCTGTCTGCTGTCCACGTTTCTACTGCTGCGCATCGTAGGCGGAAGCGGGAGGCGAGCGGTGTTGTGGGCGGCATACGTGGTGACCAACGTAGTTGCCGTGTACACCCATTTCTATGCCTTCTTCGTGCTGGCTTTCCAGTTACTGTTCTTCCTGTGCTGGTGGGCACAGTGGAGCAGGGGGCGGGTCCGTCAGCGATGGCCGACGGTGCTCAGCCTGCTGTTGTGCCAGGCCGCGGTGGTGGGGGCGTATCTGCCCTGGAGCGGCTTCGTCCTCCAGCGGTACGGTGCCGACGTCAGCTACTGGCAGGGCACGCTGAGGGTGGGTGAGGTGCTGCGGAAGACGCTGATCACCTTCAGCACGGGCCACAGCGTCCTAGAGATCCTGGCCCAACCCATCGCTGTGGGGCACCTCTTGATCCTGGCGGTGGCGCTGGTGATCTTGATTTCCAAGGCAGCGCGGGGACGGAGGCCAGCGGGGGGTGCTGACGCTGCTTTCATGCCCATGATCGACAGCCGCCCCTGGCTAACCGTGTTGGGCCTGCTGTTGTACCTTGGCCTTCCGTGTCTGCTACTGGTCTTGATCTCCTATCAGCGGGCCAAGTTCCACCCCCGGTACCTGATGCTGTCGGCCCCAGCGTTTTTCCTCTTGATCGCCGGGGGCCTGGCTACCCTGCTGGACCTGGGCAGGACCAGGGTCGGCCGGGGCAGGAACGCCGTTTTGATCGTCGGGTGTCTGTTCCTGTGCTACCTGGGCGTGACCTCGGGATACGCAGTCTACAACGCCTACTTCGACATCGATTTCCTGAAGGACGACTTCCGCAGCGCTGCCCGCTTCATCGAGGAGCACAAGGGAGAGAACGAGGTCGTTGTTCTCTCTTCCGGGCACTTCTTCCCGGTCTTCAGCTATTACTACCAGGGCGACGACTGGTATCCCATCCCCGATGAGCCTACTCTGTCCGCGGAGAACGTCCTGGGCTACGGCCTGGCCGACGAGTTGAACCGCATACTTCCAGGAAGGGATGGCGTATGGGTGCTCTTGTGGCAGCACGACGTGGTGGATCCCGTCGGGTTCCTGACCAGAATGCTTGGCGAAGAGGGCGAGCTGATCCCCTATGAGGGAGGCTTCTGGGGTCTGAAGCTGCTGCACTACGCTCTGCCCCCTGGAGTACATTTCTCCAGCGAGCCGCGTCTGGACCATCCCGTGACCGTCAACTTCGACAACCGGGTGCAACTGCTGGGCTACTCCGTCTTGGCAGAGGATGCCGCCACCAGTGGGCTAGAGGTCACGCTGTACTGGCAGGCCCTCCAGGATCTCCCGGAGGACTATAAGGTGTCCCTCAGACTGCGGGACGATGCCGGGCACGAGTGGGGAGGGTACGACGGGCGTCCCACGTCACTCCTCTATCCGACATTCCGCTGGTCGACTGGAGAGAAGCTCTTCGGCACGGTGGGCATGACCCCCACGGTGGGGACTCCACCGGGTTTGTACGAACTCCAGGCGAGCCTGTACAGCGACGTCGATCTCGTTGGGCTGGACGTCCTGGATGCTAACGGCACGCCTATGGGAACGACCGCCACGCTCGGGTCTGTGGAGTTGTCGAGAGGCGAACCAGCCTCTGTCGCCGAAGTGCAGCCATCGAACGCCTTGGAGGCTTCCCTAGTCGATGGACTGGGGCTCGTGGGATACGACCTCAGCGTGGATTCCGCTCAGCCAGGTGACACCCTCGGGCTGAAGTTGTACTGGCGTGCTATCTCTTCATTGTCCGACGACTACGTTCTGCTGCTGCGGCTGTACGACGAGCAGGGGATACTGGCGGACGAGGTGATAGACGGGCCTGACGTGGTGGGAGTGGCTTTCACCGTCGGTTCTGCCCCGGGTGGACAGACCTACCACCCGGCCAGCGTGTACTATCCCACGTCGCAGTGGCGGGAGGATGAGGTCGTGCTCGGTCAGTACGATTACAGGGTGCCCGTCAGCGCAGCTCGCGGTCGGGGGGAGTTGCGAGCGACCCTTCTACTCTGCCGTGGCGGGTTGGGCACTGGTTCCTGGCCACCCTCCGAGGACGAATCACTCGGGGAAGAGAGTTGGATCGCCTTCGAGGACCCTTCCGGTGGAGAGTCTGCGGCTGTGGTCTGTCGGGGGAGCGAGGTCGGCGCCGAGGTAACCCTGGCTGCCGTCGAGATCAAAGCCACGGAGCGCGTATTCTCAACGCCGGAGGTCCAGCATCGTGTCGAGATGGGCAATCTGGGAGACAAGGCGGCGCTGTACGGATACGATTTGAGCACCGAGGTGTTGCGCCCCGGCGACACGTTGTACCTCACCCTGTACTGGCAGGCGCTGGAGTCCATGGACACCTCATACACGGTCTTCACCCACCTGCTGGATGAGGACAGCCAGGTGCGCGGCCAGATGGACAGTGTGCCCATGGACGGGGCGCGTCCTACCACGGGATGGGTGCCGCTGCAGTACTTGCGCGACGAATACCAACTGACCGTGGATGGCGACGCTCCGCCGGGAAAGTACCTGATAGAGGTAGGCATGTACGACGCTGGCACGCCCGACTTCCGACGGCTGCCGCTGGTGGATTCCGCAGGAAACGTGCTCGACAACCGCATCGTGCTGGGCGTCCCGCTGCGAATAGAGGGCGAATAGGGCGCACCCCTTGGCGAGCACGATGGGGTCTGGATAGACCTTGCCAGGATCCGATTGCACCACTGGCCGGGGTGTGGTAAACTGCCTTGGCCGCGTCAGCGAGCCGAAGGAAGCACCCGGTGACTCCTTTTGTGGTGCGACCGGTAGGATTGCAGGAGATCGATGATGAGAATACGTCTGACAAGGGTCCTACTTTCGTTGGCCTGTCTGGCCATGCTCGTGCCTCTGGCTGGGCCTCCATCCATGATGGCCCAGGAGGGTGGGGACGAGGAGGAGATGGTCTACTGCTCCTGCTACCTGGAGGAGGGGAACGAGAATCTTCTGCCCCCAAAGTATGATGTGTCCATGGAGCTGGGATTTCCTGCTGCTGGCGGGTCGGCCCAGGGTACCTATCGGAGCACGTTCGTTGGGGCCCACATGTCGCGCCTCTACGATGAGGACGGTTCCTCGCAGGACTACATGGAGGAGCGCACAGTTAGCGTCATCATACAATTTGACGGCTTCTATTCCGGCGGCGACACCGGAGTCTTCACCTTGGGGGCTACCGGCACTGCTACGGTGGATATTGACAACTCTGTGGACGATAGGTTCGATCGCTCCTATCGAGCTGAACTAAGGAACCCAGTATTCGATCTGGACGCCACGGCCGATGGCATTCGCAATGGTGATGGTTCTGTGACCATCAGCGAAATGAGCGGCGAGTTCACGCCGGTGAGCGTAGATGCCAAGGAGATCCCCAGTACTGAATGGCTGGAGCCGCCGACTACCGTCGTTTCTCCGGAGCTAACCTTGAATTGCACAACGCGACCGCAGCCGGAGACTCCGCCGGAGATGTCTTGCACCATCATCACCACTCCCGACCAAATCGGGCCCCAAGATACTACCTTCCAGGCCAGCTTCACCGCTACCGGGTTCGGACCCGACACGACCTGGACGTGGGTATTGTCGGGGCCGGGCAAGTATGAGCATGGTGAGGGTGGGAATCCAACAATCATGTGGGGTGGTACGACTTATCCTTCTGGTTTCTACAGCCTCAGCGTGCGGGTCACCGATGGACAGTACGTTGCGCAGTGTCAGAAGCTCTTCAGCATCGGCGACGTACCCCCGAACAACCCGCCTCAGTGCCTCGATGTGCGAATACTGCCCTCTTCGCCTGCCGCGGGTGCGACCTCCCTGAGAGCGGAGGTTGATGTCTTCGATCAGGATAGCGGTGACTCGTTAGACTACGACTTCCAACTACTGCGGGGTGTGGTCAGCATAGGGGCCAGTGTGACTCCGCCAGGCGTTGTTTCGCCTCCCAGTTACACCTTCTCTATCCCTGGCGGTCTCCAAGCGGGTTCTCACACAGTTCTGGTACACATCTTCGATGGGCAAGAGAGCGTTGCATGCCAGCGTCATTTCATTGTCCCGGGGGCGGGTCCGCCGTATACCGGACCACCCTCGCCGACTACCGAACCGCCTGCGGTGCAGCCGCCCGGACCACCCGTGACGACTACACAGCCGCCCACAGTGCAGCCGCCCGGACCGCCGCAGACGTCTTGCACCATCACTACGGTGCCCGACCCGATTGGGCCAGGAGATACCACTTTCCAAGGCAGCGTGACTGCCAGTGGATTGGCCGCCGGCGCGAGTCCTTCTGATTGCGATTTATCCGGCCCTGTTCCACCGGTGAATTGTCAATTCCAGGGGTGGAATCTCACGGTGAGCTATCCAGCCGCCGCCTGGAACCCGGGGTACTACACACTTCGTGCAAGGATCAGCGATGGCACCTACGACGCATGGTGCTTCAAATACTGGAGTGTCAGCACTCCGCAGAACAGTCCGCCGCAGTGCGTGGGCATAGATCTGTCCCCGAGCGTTCCTTCCGCCGGAGATACCTCCCTAGAAGTAACCGTGCGGGCGCAAGATGGTGACCAAGACAGTCTGACTTACTCCCTTGGGGCCTTGTTCGATCCTCAAACTGGTCGTCCCGGCACCGCCGGCGTTCTCGGGCAGGCGAGCCCCCGCTGGACATACTCGATTCCGGGCGGTTTGCCAGCCGGGACTTACCTTATTCAGGCGACTGTGGACGATGGCAAGCAGTTTGTTTTCTGCACGCGTTACTTCATCGTCCCTCAGCCGACCGGACCAGTTCAACCGCCGGGGCCAGTTCAACCCCCTGCACCGCCCCCCGTGGGGCCACCCATCGGGCCGCCTCAGCCGCCGGGGCCCCCGCCCCAGCCGCCTGTGCCGCCGGCCCCACCACCTGTCCCCCCAGCGTCGGGGGATTGTGGGCCGGTGCAACTGATCTACCTGGACGACCTGGGCGTGGGCATAAATCAGACGGAGATCGATGCTTTCATCGAGAAAACGCTGGCACAGGGAGGGCCGGATCTGAGCCTGATCATCTCCCATCGTCAGGCGCTGCTCGATAGGTTTGGGCAGCAAGGCTTCGATCAGATCGATGGACTGCTGCACGAGGTGGGCAACATCGCGGAGACGTGCCCCTTCGTCTTGATCGTGGGAGACCCGGACATCATTCCGTTCGCCGTGCTGCCGAATCCCACGACCGACGGCGATGTGCTCCTCACCGACGACGTCTA
>CAZOBP010000001.1:0-70391 GCA_964577995.1 uncultured Anaerolineales bacterium | reverse complement strand
GCCTTCTTGAGCGCTGTGGACCGGGGCGAGGCACCCTTGGCAGCTTTCATGGAGGCTAAGCAGGAGATGGCCGACGTGTGCAGGCTGGGAGATTCGACCCCGGCTGAGCTGAAGATGCTCCATGAGTTCATCTATTTCGGCAAGCCATAGCCGGTATCCCGTGCGAGGAAGCCAGGAGATGTTGCACCGAGTTCAAGCCAATAGGGAGACCCACAAGGGATCAAGGGATACCGACGGAGGTCGTGGTACATGAGCGCTTCTCGAATCTTCTGTCCGAGCTGTGGAGCTGAGAACAAGGCACAGGATCGCTTCTGCATGAGCTGCGGGGGCAGGCTCCCCGACCTGCAGCCTCCGGCACCGCCCCCGGTGGCCCCAGAGGCCGTATACGAGGCCCCGACCAAGGGCAGCAACCTGCCTCTTCTGGTGACCGTGGGCGCCGTTTTTGTCTTGCTGATCCTGGTCGTCGTGGAAGCGGCAGTGATCGTGATGTCGCCTGGCGCCGTTGAAGAGACGGGCGCCACCCTATCGGTCCTGGAAGGCAATGTCTTCGTCCAGGATGGTGGAGAAGGCAACTGGATGGAGGTGGCCGATGATTTCGTCGTCACGGCGGGAGACAGGATCAGAGTGGGTGGAGGCTCGCAGGCTCTGCTCACGTTCGTCGAGGACACCACGACAGAACTGAGGGCGTTCACGGAACTCACGGTCTCGCACCTGCATGTGGCTGATGGTCAGCCTGTGGACATTAACCTCGATCTGGCCATGGGGGAGCTGTGGAATGTCATCGGTGACCTCCCGTCTGGTTCTTTGCATCAGGTGACCACGGTCGCAGCGACAGTGCTCGCGGGCGGGACCCAGTACGGTGTCGCGGCCGACAAGGGGGGCAATACGTGGCTCACCGGCTACGAGGGGGTGGCGAACGTTACCGGTGGTGGGCAGACCGTAGAACTGTTGGCAGGAGAGACCTTGCTGGTCGAACCTGGCTCACCACCTGAGTACTATCAGGAAGCAGTCGTCGCTCTGGAGGAGGAGGAAGAGGAAGAGCCTGAGATTTCCGTAGCCTGCAACTTAGAGAGCATTGACCTGTGGTCGTTTGGCAATAGACCGCTGGCAGAAGAGTATGCTGAGCCCGTAGAGACCCCCAGTCACACGCCTACCAGCACGCCGACAGCCACCAGGGAGCCGACCAGCACGCCCACGGCTACCAGCACCGCCAGACCAACGGCCACCACTCCCGCATGCCCGCCGGATTGCCCCACGTTTCGCATCAACGTCCCCTCGGGAGGACCTCCCTACGGTCTTTTCGGCATTGAATGGGACGTGTTGGGTGGGTCGGTCCCCGCTGGCTTCTCTTATGTACTGGAGTACAGTCAGGATCAGAGTTCGTGGGGCCGCACGCCTATTCTGACGTGGAAGGACTCACAGGGTCACGGGCAGTTGTGGGAGGCGGGTGGACACGTGAACGCGGAGATCCATGGCCCGGGCCCAGGCACCTGGTATTGGCGGGTGTGCATCGTGCGATCTGAAACAGGCCCATCCTGTTGTTGCGGCCCCTCGCATACCATTATCCACGAGCGGGACGGAGAGCCCGAGGAGGAGGAGCCGTACTACGACGACTAGTGAGACGGTCTGCATGTTGGTGGGAGTCATGCTTTCCTAGGGTCCACAGCAATGGCGTGTGCGTACCCGAAGGCCCCTGACCCCATGGGTATGATTCGCTGGATGTGAGATAGACGTCGTGCAGTTGGAGAGCGAGGATGGACTTCAAAGAGGCAGAGAGCAAGTACTACGAGTTGAAGGGCCGGCTGGACGCCGGTGCAATGACGGCCGAGCAATTGCGCGCCGCGGTCGCCGAGCTCCGAGTGCAGGACAGCGAAGGTCGCCACTGGGCCGTTGATGGGCGGAGCGGTGGCTGGCTGCTGTATGACGGTACCCAGTGGATCCCGTCGCAGCCGCCGGGTGGCGTCTCTGCTCCACCTCCTCCGGCACGGGCAGCAGCACCGCGCGTGAGAGGTGGTCGCAGTCCCGTTCTGCTCATCGGCGCTGTGGCGGCGGCCGCGGTACTGTGCCTGATTGCTCTGGGCGGCGCTGGGCTGATCCTGACTCGGTCTTCTGGCAGTACGGGAGGCGATGAAAAGCCTGTGGGGATCAGCCAGCAGGAAGCAGAGAGCATAGCAGATGACTTGATCGCCCAGGAGTTCCCCGATATGACGGATGCAGAGAAAACCGTGGGGAGTTTCCAGAATCTGGCGGGGAGTCAGTACTGGACGATCACCTATCGGAAGGATGGAGAGGCGGAACTGGAGGGTGTGACGTATGAAATCCCCAACCTCGTTATCGTCTCTGTGGACAAGGAGACTGGCGAGGCCATAGCTGCGGTGTCCGGGTAGCCGGTGCAACCCTGGCTCAGCGGGACTTCCATAGGCCGATCAGGAGTGTCGGGAGGGAGGTGGAGAATGAGCTCGTCTAACGTACTCTGCTCGAGCAGGAGAGCCCGAAATGAGTCCGACACGGCCTCTGGCAGTGGCTGCGGGGCGCGTCTCGTCGCTCCTCCTGCGGCGATGGAGAGGATGCCTCCGCCTCCACCCTTTGCTGCTAGCGCTCCGGCTTCGCTGGCGCCCCTGGAAGCCTGGAAGACGAGCAAAACTCCACGCCAGCGGGCCCGTCGGCAGTGCTTCCACTCACAAGGCAAGGCAGGTGGGGTTGCTTTCTTCTTCTGCTTCCAGGCATTGGCATAATCATCGGGTGCGGTGGCACGAATTCAGTCTCCGTTGTGTCATTCTGAACTGAGTGATCTCGGTGCCGGGCGAGATTGGCGAGAAGGAGAGTGTTCAGTGTCAGACTATCGGCGGCGGACGCTGCTGTCAATTGCACTTTTGTTGGGCCTGAGCGTATTGGCCTGCAATATTGGCGCACCGACGGAGGAGTCCAGCAGGCCCACTGTGGAGATCCTCTCCCCGCCCAGCGGCAGTAGGGTGTCGGTGGGCGAGGAGGTGGAGGTTCTATACCGCGCCACCGATTCCATCGCTGTGGTGCGCGTCGAGCTGCAAGTTGAGGGGCAAACAGTGGACTTGCAGAGCAGTCCGACATCCGAGGGTCAACCTTCGCTGACTGGCATTCTGCGTTGGACGCCGACCACGGCCGGCGTGTACACACTCCTAGTCTACGCCGATAACCGGGATGAGGTGGGCAGTGAAGGCGTGGGCGTGGAGATCATAGTAGAGGAGGGTATATCGTCGGAGGCCACAGCTAGCCCGCCGAGTGAAGCGCCCACGGAATCGATGGGAACGCTGGCCTTGTCCGATGATTTCAGCTATCCCGATAGCGGTTGGCCCGTGCGATCCGAGGACACTTACCGGCTAGGTTATGAGGGGGGCGAGTACTTCGTCGAGCACGTACAACGCAACGATGCGTCCCGTTGGCAGACCTACCCCGACGTAACCCTCTCTGACTTCACAGCCGAGGTTCAAGTCCGCTTCGAAACGGAGGACGAATTCGTCGGCGGCGCTCTAATCTGGCGCTGGCAGGACAACGACAACTTCTACGTCTTCAGGGTCTGCAACACGGGCGAGTATGACCTGTTCAAGCGAGTGAGTGGCGAGTGGGAGAACCTTATCCCTCGCACTAGTTCGTCGCACATCAATAGCGGAATCGCGACCAACAGGCTGAAGGTGACTGCCACGGGCGATTTGATTCAGATCTACGTCAACGACCAGCACCTGGCCGATTTCAGCGACAGTTCCCTGGACCAGGGAAAGATTGGGATCTATGCCTCGGTGTTCACGGCGTCGCCCATCAGCACTCGGGTCTTCTTTGATGACCTGAGGGTCTATGTGTCTGAGGAGGTGCCAGTGGCTGCGCCGAGTCCACGACCGGACACGACCGTGCTGGCTTACTCAGATGATTTCGACGACCCGGAGAGCGGCTGGACGGTCAGTGCGGGGGATGGCTACTCGTACGGATACGAAGCCGGCGAGTACTACGTCGAGCACATAGCACAGACTGAGAGGGCCCGCTGGACCACCTATGCCGACGAGACCTATTCCGACTTCACCGCCGAGGTTCAGGTGCGATTCGACACCGACGTCGCAGATGTTGGTGGTGGGCTGGTCTTCCGCTGGCAGGATAACGATAACTTCTATCGAGTGGCGATCCACAACACCGGCGAGTACGACGTGAAGCAGCGTTTGGAGGGGGAGTGGCGGACCCTTCTTGATCGCGGTGGCTCTCCGTACATCGCAAGCGGCGCCGCTGTCAATACCCTCAAGATAGTCGCGGTGGGCGACTTGATGCAGGTGTACGTCAACGACCAACACGTGGCGGATGTCACTGATGCTTCCTTCAGTGAGGGCAGGGTCGGAGTCTACACCGTCCTGCAGACCGAGTCGCCTGTTACCACCCGGATCTCGTTCGACAACCTGAGCATCTACACGTCCGAGGCGGCAGGGGCGACACCTGTCTCCTATCCGCCGCCTTCAGGTAGGATCGTCTTCGCCACCGACCGCGATGACCCCGAGGCATCATACGAGGAGGTATACGTGGCGAATGTGGATGGCTCAGGGTTAACGAGGCTGACCAACTATGAGTACGATGATGATTTTCCTGCCTGGTCGCCCGACGGGCGACAGATCGCCTTTGTCTCTTGGCGTGATGGTAACTTCGAGATATACGTGATGAACGCCGATGCTTCTGATGTGACCAGGCTCACCAGTAATCCAGAGTGGGACCTCGCCCCCAGCTGGTCCCCTGACGGACAGCATATCGTTTACGAATCCGTGCGCGATGGGGACTGGGAGATCTACGTGATGAATGCCGATGGCTCCGGGCAAGTCAACATCAGCAACAATGCCGCCGAAGATCGTGTACCCGACTGGTCACCCGACGGACAATGGATAGCCTTCTGCTCCGACAGGGGCGGCGACTTTGATATCTACTTGATGAGACCAGACGGGTCAGGGGTGGTCAATCTCACGCAAGACCCCGCTCGTGACTATCTGCCCGCCTGGTCCCCTGCTGGGCAGCACATCGCCTTTGAATCCAATCGCGTAGACGGTAGCAACATTAGCCACAGTCCCGAGCACAGGCTTGATATCTACGTGATGAACGCCGATGGCTCTGGCGTGGAGAGACTGACGGACTATGCCCGGATGGATTCGAACCCCGCGTGGTCGCCCGATGGGAGCTACATCGTTTTCTCTAGGGAAGAGGCGGACATCGACTTGGTCTATGACCTCTACATCGTGCGATCCGACGGCTCCGAGCAGACGAGCATTCTCAGCGTCCCGGGTGCGCATGATGGTGCTGCAGATTGGGCGCCTGCCCCGTAGTGTGCTCTGCTATGCTGGAAAGGAGGCCATCCCATGTTGAAGTATCGGCGGACATTGCTCTTGATTGCACTGCTGTTGGGTCTGAGCGTAATGGCCTGCACCATTGGCCTACCGACGGGGGAGCCCAGCAAGCCGGTGGTGGAGGTTCTGAGCCCGCCCAGTGGGAGTGCAGTGGAGCTGGGCGAGGAAGTGGAGGTGCGGTATCAGGCCACGGATGCCGTTGCCGTGGTGAGTGTTGAGCTGCAAGCGGACGGACGGGCAGTGGCTGTCGAGAGAAGCCCGGAAGCAGATGGTGTGGCGTCTATGGACGGGATACTACGCTGGACGGCAACCACGCCGGGCACCCATACGCTCCTGCTCTACGCCCGCAGCCGGGACGGGGCGGTCAGTGACCCGGTGGGAGTGAGCATCATCGTTGCGCCATCGTCTCCCACGTCAGTGCCGCCAACACCGGCCGATGCGCCCGCACCGACAATTGCGCCAGCACTGCTAACACCAACCCATACGCTTGTGCCGCCTACGTCGGAGCCGCCTACACCAACAAATACGCCAGTGCCACCTACACCCGCGCCGCCCACCCCAACTGCCACATCGGTGCCGCCTACGCCAGTGCCGCCGACAGCAACGAGTACAACCATGAGCTGCCCCGCGATAACCATAAACGCTCCCTCGAGCGCTTGGCCTAGCCGCGACTTCACACTTGAGTGGGACTCGAACCCACACTATCGCGCCAGCGGCTGGGAATGGGGTATCAGGTATAGGGGGGATGGGGAGGATGCTTGGACCTATCTCGAGGTCCCTCTCGATCCTGCTCCGCGTGAGGAGGGTGGTCACTGGAAAGCGGACCGGATACATGGACGTGGTGCGCAAGAAACGCTTCATTACCAGGTTTGCCTCGTCAGCATTGTCGGTTCAACAAGGACATTCCAGTGCTGTGGCCCGGTCCCAGCGTGGCCCATCATCCATACGCGCTAGCGCCGCTGCCGGTCTGGAGCTCTCCCTGGCAGGCGGGTTGGGCAGTCACATGGGTAGGGTATCACCGCTGGAGGGGCAAGTGCTCCTGCTACGACTGCGTCACACATCCTTGAATCCCCATGGTAGGTATTGAAGAACGCCCATCCATAGTGCTCTCAGTGACAGGGGTGGGCAGGTGGGCTTTCTGTCTTCTCTTGCTTCTGGGTTTCGGCATCCGCCTCTACAACCTCACGTTCCATAGCCTGTGGCTCGACGAGGCGGTGAGCGTGTACCTGGCTAGTTTTCCCCTGTCAGAGGTTGTACGCCAGGGCATGACGCTTCAAGAGCCCAATCCTCCCTTGTACCATCTCTCCTTGGCTGTCTGGATGCGGGCCTTCGGATCGGGTGAGGCCGCCATACGGCTCTTTTCCGCATTGCTGGGGACTCTGTACCTGCCGTCCATCTATCTGCTGGGCAGGCGACTGTTCTCGTCTCGCATCTCCCTCGTGGCCACCTTGCTGGCCGCGGTCAATCCCTTTCTGGTGTGGTACTCTCAGGAAGCCAGGATGTACGCGCTGGTGGCGACGCTCAGCGTGTGGTCTGTGTATTGTTTCGTGCGCGCTCTGGACACCCCTCGCTGGTCTTGGTGGACCGCGTACGTGGTGCTCACTGTGTCCAGCTTCTACACACACCTCTACGCCGTCTTCGTTTTGCCCGCCGAGTTAGTCCTCCTTCTTCTGTACGCCCGGCGACACCGCGCGGCGGTCAGACAGGGGATGCTGTGCTGGGGAGCTAGCCTGCTGTGCTTCTCGCCCTGGCTCTGGAGAGCCTGGCAACTGAGTGCGAGCACCCCCTCGTGGAGACCCACCATGAGTCTGGGTGCCATGGTCGTGGAGTGCCTGGAGGCTTTCACCGTGCGGCGGGTGCCATTGTCTGGTATGTGGCTGAATGGCACCCTCAGCGCCCTCGCCATCATCGCGGCTGCTGGGCTTCTGCTTCCTCGCCTGCGCAGGCACACGGATGGGCGATGGCGATGGAAGCAGATGGACATCAGGTCGAGCGCCTTCCTGTTAGTGTGGATGCTGCTACCCCTACTGGCGGCTTACGTGCTGTCCTTTCGACAGCAGATCTTCACCGTGTACTACCTGATCGTCATTGTAGCTCCCTTCCTGCTGGTCCTCGCTGCCGGGGTGGACAAGGCTGCTGCGTTTCACAAGGGGGCAGGGCTGATCACTCTGGTCATCATCCTCATTCCTTTCTCGTACGGCTTGCAGCATGATTGGAGTCCGGAGCAACGCAAGGAGGAGTGGAGAGCAGCAGCCCGATACGTGGAGGAACACGCCCGCCCGGGCGATGTGGTCCTCTGTCACGCGGACTACGTGCGCATACCGTTCCAGTACTACTTCCAAGGCGAGCAGCCAGTGTTCGCGCCCTTTGGGGGTCCGATGGGCGGGGCAGACGAGCTCGCGGGCACACTGGAGAGTCTTGGAGACTTCGAGACGGTGTGGTTGGTACAGTCACACATCGAGTGGGTTGATCCGAACCATGCTGTGGAGGGCTGGCTGTCAGGGAGTTTTCCCGTGGTGACAGCGCAGTTCCCGCCTGGGGTGGAGGTCAAAGGGTACGCGGCCAACTACCGTCCACGGAGCGCGCCTTCTTCGGCTGACGCCGTGGATGCGGTGTACGGCGATAGTCTGCGGCTCGTGGCCTACGAGCTTGACGACGGCGTCTATCGTGCGACCGACGACACTTATCATCCGCCCAGCGGCTGGATCCATGTCACGCTGTATTGGGAGGCTCTGACACAGCTTCCGGAGGACTATGTGGCGGTGGTACGTCTCACAGACGACGCACATCAGGTGTGGGGAGGCTCACTGGAGAGGGCAGGGGGTGCCATGTACTTCTACCCGACGAGTGCCTGGCAACCCGGAGAGATCGTGCGGGACGACTATGACGTGAATCTCAATCCGGAGACGCCGGATGGAGAGTACACGCTGGAGGCGAGCCTGCTCGGCGTATCCGGAGAAGAGGTGTCCGCCATCTACGAGGGAGGACAGGGTCTTACGGTTCCGCTGGGCCGGGTGAGCATAGAGTCGTCTTGACGTAACCGAGGTCAGGCTCCATCTCTCCACGAGAGCTGGAAGGAACGAATGCCATATCTGAGCACCAATGGTCTAGATCTCTTCTACGAGCTACACGGCGAAGGAGACCCGATGCTGCTTCTCCACGGGTTCGGCGGCACCGGCCGGAGCGATTGGAGAAATCAAATATCGGCCTTCTCTCGGAGCTTCCGTGTGGTTGTGCCAGACCTGAGAGGACACGGTCGAACTGACCATCCAGAGACGATCACGGGTCCGGAGTTCTTCGAGTTGGCGACGACCGACGTGGTCGCGCTGCTCTCTGCCTTGAAGCTTGGTCCCGTGCACGTGTGTGGCTTCAGCATGGGGGCGTCCATCGCCTCGTGGATCTACTTCACCGATCCCTCGTTGGTGAAGTCGCTGATCTTGGTATCCGGCGCAGCGAGGATCAACAGGGGCATTGCACCAGGTCTCTTCGATCTGTGGGAGAGTCTGGCGTATCCTGACGGTGTCGATCCGGGATGGGCGAGCGTTCTGGCTCGTCTGCACGGAGAGGACCGGTGGCGGATGCTGCTGCGCAACTACGGAGCGGCGGTCATAGCGCGAGTGGAAGCAGATGAGGAAATCGCGTACAGTAGGGGTGGCGAGATCTCGTGTCCCACACTCGTGATCCAGGGCAGCAGAGACTCCCTCAGCCCGCCGTTGCTCTCTGAGGAGTTCCACGCGCGGATACCGGGGTCCGAACTGGTGCTGGTGGAGAGCGACCATTGGGTTCAAGGATACCAGCCCAAGCAGTTCAATACCACGGTACTGGAGTTCCTGGGGCGCCACTTTCAGGGGCATCTGGCGGCCCGGAATGGCAGGGAAGGAACTCAATGAGTGGACGTCGAAGGCTACTCATAGCCACCAGGAATCCCGGCAAGTTGAGGGAGTACGAAGAGCTTCTCGCCGGCCTGCCCATAGATCTCACGTACCTGGATAGTGAGGGCATTGCCGAAGACGTCGAGGAGACGGGGAGCAGCTTCGCCGAGAACGCTGTGCAGAAGGCACGGCAGTATGCTCTCGTCAGCGGCTTGACTGCTCTCGCCGATGACTCAGGGCTGGAGGTGGACGCCCTTGGAGGGGAGCCGGGGGTGCATTCTGCCCGCTATGCCGGACCGGAGGCTACCGACGAGGACCGGTACCGTCTGCTACTGGTCAAGATGAGGGATGTACCCAGAGACGGGCGCGGTGCCCGCTTTCGCTGCGTCATCGCGCTCGCTGAGCCGGAGGGCCAGACGTTGACGGCGGAAGGTATCTGCGAGGGAAGAGTAGCCTTCGCACCCCAGGGCCATCTTGGCTTCGGCTACGATCCGGTCTTCTATCTGCCTGGGTACGACAAGACTATGGGCCAGCTTCCACCAGAGGAGAAGAACCGCATCAGTCACCGCGCGAAAGCAGCCCAGGGGATCAGACCGATCTTGGAGGCGCTGATCGGGGGGGATCATGTATCAGGTAAGGGTTAAGCGGCATTTCGATGCGGCCCACGCGCTGCGAGGGTACGAGGGTAAGTGCGAGTCTACTCACGGCCATCGCTACCACGTGGTGGTCTGTCTGGAGAGCGAGGTACTGGACGACACGGGCCTGGCCTATGACTTCACTCTGCTCAAACGGGTGCTGGACCCCATCGTCGAGCGGCTCGACCACACTCTCCTCAACGAAGTAGCTCCTTTCGACAAGGTGAACCCCAGCTCGGAGAACATCGCCCGTTTCTTCTACGAGGAGTTGGCAGGGTCTATCGAAGGGGCACACTTGAGTTCAGTGGAGGTGTGGGAGTCGCCCGATGCGTGGGTGACCTACCGGCCGTAGCCTAATTGCAGCCTTTTCCTCGCCAAACTGATGTGCTATAATCGAATCAGTGGTGCCGTGCTTGTCCCGACGAGCGGGCGGTGTAGGAGTTTTGTCCTCGCATAGAGTGTGCGTGCTAATGAGCACAAGAGCCACGTCGAGGAGCATTGTCGTCCTGTTGATGCTGGCGGTTCTGCTGAGCCTTTCGGTTCTGCCTGCCCAGGCGTCGCCCAGGGTCACCGATCCGGTCGTGCACATCGTCCAATGGGGTGAAACGCTCCAGGTGATAGCGCGCCGGTATGGTACGACCTACGCTGCCATCGCCAGCGCCAACAATCTGAGTAACCCCAATTTCGTCTACGCCGGACAGCGGCTGGTCATCCCAGTGAGCGGGTCTTCCCCTTCAGCCGGTAGCACGACCACCTACGTCGTCTGCCGAGGAGACACGCTGCGCAGGATCGCGGCCCGGCATGGGACTACGGCCAGCTACCTGGCTAGCCTGAACGGACTCTGGAACCCGAACTTCATCTGGGTAGGGCAGAGGCTCCAGGTCCCGTCGACCGGCACCCCAGTCGCTACTGAGGCGCAGGGTTCGAGCGTGATTCATGTGGTGCTCCCTGGGGAGTTCCTGGCTCGTATTGCGTGGGATTACGGCACTACTGCCGACGCCATAGCCAGAGCGAACAGCCTCGCCAATCCATCCTTCATCTATGTGGGCCAGAGACTCGTCATTCCCGTGGCAGGGGCAAGTCCATCGAGCACCGACTCATCCAGCAGTGTGCCTGCTACTACCGCTGCGACTGGGGAGAAGTGGATCGATGTCAATCTCAGCACTCAGACTTTGCAGGCCTACGAGGGGAATCTTGTTGTCTACACGGCACGCGTGTCCACAGGCATAGCCCGCTATCCTACACCTGCGGGAACTTTCTACATTCAGCGGAAGTACAGGTACGATGACATGACGGGGGGCTCTTATGCCCGGGGCGACTACTACTATCTTCCCGACGTCCCCTACTGCATGTACTACTACGCGGGGTACTCACTTCACGGCACCTACTGGCACAACAACTTTGGCACTCCCATGAGCCACGGCTGCACCAATCTGAGTATCGCCGACGCAGGATGGCTCTTCAACTGGGCCCCCATAGGGACTAAGGTGGTGAACCACTACTAGTCGCGGGAGATGGGGCGAACGCTGCGCGGCCCGCGCAGCGTTTTCTATGCGGACATATTGCAGAGACGCGATGGAGGGGGAGGGACCCCCTCGCCTTGATGTTGGAGGCAGCGATGATGTACAGGGTTTTCGGGTCCCTGGTGAGGGGCCTGCTACGTGTGCTCAGCCACTATGAGGTTGAGGGTGAGCAAAACCTGCCGGCGGGAGGGCCGCTCCTACTGGTGTTCAACCACCTGGCCTGGTGGGATGCTCCGGTCGCCATGGCCACGCTCCCGTGGCGGATGACCGCCATGGCGTTGAAGGACTTGCGGCGGGTGCCGCTCACCGGCCAGGTTCTCTCCCTCAGCGGCGCCATATGGGTTGATAGGGGCCGATACGACCGGGAGGCGTTGCGTCAGGCCCTTGCTGTGTTGAAGGGAGGCGGGGTGCTGGGCATAGCTCCCGAGGGGAGGATGAGCGTCACGGGGGCTCTGGAGAGAGGGAAAACGGGGCCCGTCTTCATCGCACGGAAGGCGGACGTCCCCATCTTGCCTGTGGGCCTGACCGGCACGGAGAAACTCCTGGGGGAGTTAGGCCGCTTGCGCAGACCGCACCTCACAGTGAATATCGGCCCGGTCTTCAGGTTGCCCGAAGTCGGCGTGCACGCTTCTCGCAAGGAGGAGCGCCAGGCTGACGCCGACTTCATCATGGAGAGACTAGCTGAACTCCTTCCTCTGGAGTATCGTGGTGTATATGCCGACCGTGTGTGACTCTGGTATTCGGAGAGCTGGGCGGGTGAGGTAAGGATGGCTGCGTGGAAGGATGACGAGCAACTCTTCCGCCTCGTCCGAAGAGAGCTGTATAGCGCGGTCGTCGGTGATGTCATGGACCTCTCGGGACTTCACCATCAATTCTTGCCGCCGGAGATCAGGCCTCTGAGAAGTGATATGGTAGTGGTTGGCCGGGCCATGCCAGTACTCGAGGTGGATTGTACGGGGCAAAGCAATGCCGGTCAAGGCCGCGACGCTCCGTCCGGCGCGATGCTTGCGGCTTTGGATGACCTGAAGCAAGGAGAGGTGTACGTCTGCACCGGCCCGTCTCCTAACTATGCGTTGTGGGGCGAACTCATGAGTACTCGCGCGATGAAGTTGGGAGCGTCTGGGGCAGTATTGGATGGCTACTGTCGAGATACGATGGGCATTCTGCGTTTGAACTTCCCGACGTTTTCGCACGGCCCTTACGCGCAGGATCAGTCCGTCCGCGGGCGAGTCATCGAGTTTCGGCGTACCATCACCTTCGGCAATGGGGTCCAGGTCAAGACTGGAGATCTCATCTTCGGCGATGTGGATGGGGTGGTTGTTGTGCCAGCGGAGCATGAGGTGGAAGTGATTCGCGCAGCTCTGGAGAAGGTGCGGGGCGAGAAGTCCGTCGGAAAGGCTATCAAGGGGGGCATGTCCGCTGTGGAAGCGTGGGAGCGTTATGGGGTCATGTGAAGATGCAGAATGGCGGTGCGGCAACCGCTGACACGACCTCCCGGACGGGGAGGGTTACCAGATGGGCCCACGAGCGGCACCGCAGTAGAGGTTGGTCTCATCATGGAGACGGTGGTACCACTGTTGCCGCCCGCGAACGGCGCAGCGTAGGCCGCCAGTGTGGAGTGGGAGATCCGGTGGAAGCGTGTGCCGCCTGCCACCGCAAGCTCGAGGTTCGTGCGTCGAGGTCACTCTGCTGAAGAGAGCAGCATGGGGGCAAGACGGCGCCGCGCATCCGCAGTGCCTCCTACGACGACTCGGTCCCATTGAACCTCTCCTCTCGTCCTTCCAGATAGGTAGTGTCCGGGAGTAGTCCTACTGCCCCTGGGGAGCGTCAGCGTTGGTGCAGGGACATTCTTGACGGGTTCTCCGGATCATGCTATAATGCCGTTTGGGTGTTGGGTCCCTACGCGTGAGGGAAGGGACATAGAAAAGAAGGAGGAAAGAGATGAAGAAGCTTACTGTAGTGATGGTGCTCATCATGGCTCTGGGCTTACTGGTCGGTGGCTGCGCCCCGGCAGCGACACCGTGCCCGCCGTGCCCAGAGGGAGCGGAGCCGTGCCCAGAGTGCCCAGAGTGCCCGCCGACTGGGCCGACGACGGATCTGGGTGGTCGAGAGGTCCGCATCGCTGTGGAGAACGCCTATCCGCCATTCAACTTCATTGATGATGCTGGAGAGGCGGCAGGCTGGGACTTCGATGTGGGCCGCGCCATCTGCGAGAGAATCAACTGCACGCCGGTATTCGTAGAAACCGCGTGGGAGGGGCTGTTTGAGGCCATGTCGGCGGGCGAGAACGACGTAGCCTTTGACGGCATCACCATATACCTGTCCCGCTCTTTGAAGATTGACTACTCCGATCCCTACGTCGAGTACGGCCAGGTGATCGTTGCTCGAGTAGACGATGACCGCGCAGAGCTCGATGACGAGGAGAGCTTTGTAGGTTCGGATCTGGTTCTCGGTACCCAGATAGGGACCACGAATGAGATCACGGCCATTAAACTCGTCGGCGAGGAGAGGATAGTTAGCTACGAGACCTTTGACATACCGATGGTGGCCTTGGTGGCCGGCGAGGTAGATGCTGTCATCATTGATGAGGTCGCAGCCATTGGCTTCATGGGAGCGAACCCTGACCAATACAGGATCGCCTTCTCTGTGACCAGTGGCGAGTACCTGGCGTTCGTCTTCCCGCCCCTGAGCGATCTTGTCGAGCCCTTCAACTGGGCTTTGCAGCAGATGTTCGCCGACGGCAGCATGGATGAGATCTGCGAGACCTGGCTCCTTCGGCCCTGCTCCCCGCAGGAGGAGTAGCGCAAATAGCGAGCGGGAGACGTATTTGCGAGACAGGCGGCTGCGGGGCGCCAGCGGCGCCCCGCAGCTATCGTCCTCCGGTCTCTTGACACCGTGGTAGCTTAAAGAGGAGGATTGCTCAATGGCGGTTGCCACTGAGGTCGAGAAGTCCGAGTCCAAGTTGATCCCCTGGACGGCGAGGCTGCAGAAGATGCCCTGGTGGGCTTTGATCCTCGTGCTGCTGGGAGCGCTCACCGTTTATTTCATTCTTATATCCCCAACTTATCAGGATGCCTTCTTGTTCCTCATCTCGGGCGTCCGACTGACCATCCTGGTGAGTTTCGTCTCCTTTGTTGTGGCCCTGATCCTGGGGCTTGTTCTAGGCCTGGGGCGGGTCTCCAAGAACGTGGTTTTCTACACCATCTCTTCCCTGTACGTCGAGGTGGTGAGGGGCATTCCGATCCTGGTCTTGCTCATCTACTTCGCGTACGTGCTAACGCCTGTGGCTCTCCAGGCGTTGAACGCCTTGGGCGCTGTTATGTTGCGAAGCGACGCCATCGGTCCTCTGATGGGATTCGCGGAGCGCCTGGCCAGCCTCAACATCCAGGATGTGGACATGCTGATCAGGGCCATCATCGGGCTGGCCTTCGCCTACGCCGCTTTCGAGGCGGAGGTATTCCGCGCAGGGATCCAGTCTATCGAGAGAGGGCAAATGGAGGCTGCCCGTTCCCTGGGCATGAGCTATTTTCAGGGCATGCGCTACATCATCCTTCCTCAGGCCATCAGGAGGGTCTTGCCCCCCCTGGGGAATGACTTCATATCCATGCTGAAGGACTCGTCTTTGATATCGGTGCTGGCGGTTCGGGAGCTGACCCATCTGGGTAAACTGAATCGGGCTCGGACCTTCCGCACCTTTGAGACGTGGAATACGGTCGCCTTCCTCTATCTCATTTTGACGCTCAGCTTGTCGGTATTGGTGAAGTTCATGGAGAGGAGGATGGCCTTTGAAGAGTAGCAATGTTCACGATCAAGGTTCAGCGCGAGCGGTGGAGTCGCTGACCGCGGATGACGACATCATCATCATGGAGCAGGTCTGCAAGAGTTTCGGAAAGACTCAGGCTCTGATCGATGCTAGCCTGAGGGTGAAGAAAGGCGAGGTGTGCCTCATCTTCGGTCCCAGCGGGGGAGGAAAAAGCACACTGCTCCGTTGCATCAATCACTTAGAGAGGCCCGATAGTGGTACCATCATCGTCGATGGCATCCCCGTCAGCGATGCCAAGACCAACATAGATCTGGTCCGGGCCGAGGTGGGGATGGTCTTCCAGTTGTTCAATCTCTTCCCCCACCTGACCGTCTTGGGTAATGTGACCATTGCCCAGGAGAAGGTTCGCAGGCGGTCGAAGGAGGAGGCGGAGCAGGTCGCGCGGCAGCTCCTGGAGAGGGTGGGGATACCGGAGAAGGCAGATGCTTATCCCGGGCAGCTTTCGGGAGGACAGAAGCAGCGGGTGGCCATCGCCCGGGCCCTGGCTATGAACCCCAAGATTATGCTCTTCGACGAGCCCACGTCGGCCCTCGACCCAGAGATGATCAAAGAGGTCCTGGACGTGATGCTGGACCTGGCGAAGGAAGGCATGACGATGGTGGTTGTCTCCCACGAGATGGGGTTCGCCAAGGCGGCAGCCGACCGCATGGTCTTCCTCGAAGGGGGCGGTGTCATTGAAGAGGGGACTCCCGAAGAGCTCTTCGCCAGCCCGAAGGAGGAGAGAACGAAGCTATTCCTGAGTCAGATCCTTGAGTAGACTCAGGCTTCGTTCCTGGATAGGCGGCAAAGCAAGCTAGGCTGCTGAGTTGCCGTGCCGCATCGACCCTGTGCTCTGTGTGCCTTGTGTTCACCTCAGGAGCAATCTCGCAGTGCGATCCACCGAGGTTCCGATCGGTGGACCTCTCCGTGTGGTGGTACTCTGGGCTGAACCGCAGCAATAGTCGTGCATGGATACCGTCCCGATATTACAGGCAAGGAGCAATGCTGTGGCTGTGTTCAATAGTACCGGTGTACTGAAGAAGGTCTTGCTGTGCCCACCAACGTACTACGAACTGATACCGGTTGACGACTTTGCGCGGACGGCGATTGAACGGGGAGCCAAGATAGACAAGAACAAAGCGCACGTCCAGCATGACGAGCTGGCCGATGCCCTGCGTAGCGCAGGTGTCGAAGTCTACTACACTGAAGAGCCGGATCCCACGCGCCACTACGCAGTGAACTCCCGGGATTTCGCCGTCAACTCGCCCGAGGGCGTGGTGATCGGTCGCTTCAAGTATTCCGAGCGTCGAGGGGAGCAGATCGCTGGGGAGAAGCGGCTCAGAGAACTGGGCTACGAGATCTTGGGTCGCATTGGGCGTGGCTGCTGGGAAGGGGGCGACAACAGGTACATCGACGAGATGAATCTTGCTACCGGGATCGGTGAACGCAGCACGTGGCCGGGGATCGAGAATGCCCAGGAACTCTTCGAGGGGATGGGGATCAAGGTGCACGGGATCGTGATCCCCCAAAAGTGGACGCACCTGGACTGCGTGTTCGCCCCTGTGGCCAAGAAGCTCGCCATCATCATGAAGAGCGAGGTCCCTGAGTGGTTCGTTGGCTTTCTTGAGGGTCGCGAATACGAGTTGGTTGACATCCCAGCGGATAAGTCTGAAGGCGAGGTTGCCCTGAACGTGCTGTGCCTAGGCAATGATCGAGTGGTTTCGTTCAAGACCAACACGTACATCAACGACATCCTGAGGTCCCTGGGTCTAGAGGTGTACGATCCAGATCTGACGGAGTTCGTGGACTACGGCCAGGGTCCACACTGCCTGACCCTCGAGATCCAGCGAGATAAGGACTGAAGGATTAAGCATCAGACCGGCCCGGATCGGTCGAGGCTCGCGCCCCCATTCTACTTGTGCCACTCGATTCAATGGGAAGCCGCTGGCCATGGATGGGAGGGTCCGAACTAGGAGCAGTATTCCTGCCAACTGGCGCCGGTCTGTCGCTCGACTGGTCTTCGTAAGGCAAACGATACCATGGATGAGGATTATGATAAGCTTTGAGGATATCTTGATTGCCCGGCGGAATATCGGCCAACTGGTGCGGAGGACACCGCTTCACTACTCGTTCCTGTTGAGCGAGCGGGTGGGAAGTGAACTCTGGCTGAAGCTAGAGAACCTGCAGCGAACAGGTGCCTTCAAGGTGCGGGGGGCCGTCAATAAGATTGCTAGCCTCTCGGCCGAGCAGAGGGGCCGGGTGGTGGCGGCTTCTTCCGGCAATTTCGCCTTGGGGATAGCATATGCCGCACATGCGTTGGGAGACGTGGCTATCAGTCTGTTCATGCCCACTGGTACGCCTGCCTCAAAGGTGGACAAGTTGCGGGAATTCGATGTCGAGGTCTTCCTCTCTGGAGACCAGTATGATGATACCTATGATGCTTCCAGGGAGTACCAGCGTGACCATGGGCTAGCCTACGCGCACTCGTACGAAGATCTCGAGATTATCGCCGGTCAGGGCACCGTCGGTCTGGAGATCATGGAAGAACTGCCCGATGCGGACACCATCCTCGTGCCAATCGGCGGAGGAGGGCTGGTCGCTGGGATCTGCGTTGCGGCCAAGGCCATGAACCCCGAGATAGAGATCATTGGCGTGCAAGTCGAGGCCTCTCCATCGGCGTATTTGTCCCTCAAGGAAGGACACTGCTACGAGAGGTACGAACACGACCCCACTATCTGTGAGGGCTTGGCCGGCGGCTTCGGCATTGTGCCCTTCCAGATCGCCAAGGACTTGATTGACGAGGTAGTCCTAGTCAACGAAGAGGAGACGAGGGAGGCTGTTTTCGCTCTACTGGAGACTGAGCAGTTGGTCGTAGAGGGCTCGGGCGCGGTGGGAGTGGCGGCTTTGCTGTTCGGCAAGGTGGATTTGAAGAACAGAAAAGTGGTGGCTGTGCTCTCGGGCGGGAACATCGACGTCGACTTGCTTCTTGAGATCATGCAGCGATCCACCAACCGGGGAGCAGGCGGATAGGGGCGTTTGTCCCCGGAGCCCGACTCGGCCGAACAGTCGTAGTATGGGGTGATGCGGAAAGCTTGAGGGCTCAGGACATTCTTGCTGCTCCGTGTTGAAGATGCTTGGCGGCGCGCGGGAGACGGGAGCGGTACGCCCCGGAGTCGGCTAGGAGGGGCTTTGAAGGAGTTCCATCACAAGTGGAACCATCTGCTCCCGGTTGTCCCGCGTGACTTCGAGGACGGTGACTTGAGGGAGGTTCTTGATCCGATCCACCCACTGGTTCCGACTAGTCATCACCGTGCCGACGACAGTGCTGTCGCTCTCGATGGCTTCCACAATGGCCATGCGGAATTCGTCCGATAGGAGTTCCATCTTGCCTATCTCGTCTACTACGACGCACTGAGCCTCCGCGACCGCCCTGCGCAGGGCTGTAACCCCTATCTCTTCGAGATCTCTCAGGTTCACACCGTATCCACTCACGCGAGGGGTGTCCGTGATGTCGACGTGGGAGAGGATGCCTTCCTTGCCGTCCAGGGTGACGAGCTTGAAGCCCTGACGGCGACCGCTCTCTCGTATCTCAGCCGTGTAGAAGCCTCCGGCCGCAGCCCCCAGCCTTTGTGCGATCTCTCTGATGATCGTCGTCTTGCCTACGCCCGGGCGTCCAGTGAGCAGGATTGTACGGCCCATCACTTCCTCACGAAGAGAAGGTCTGCTCTCTCATGGCAATCGCTCTTGTGAGTTGCTCGTCCGTTGCGCGCTGGTGCCCAGCCCTGGGGGGTGACAACGTCCTTCGCGGCCCGTCGCTACCGGTTGCTGAATTGTCCGCCTCTGCGGCTGCCGTGTCAAGGCCACTCTCGCGCGTAGTGCCAGGGCACGCTGCCAGACCACGGTGCTTGTCTCTCCGGCAGACCATGCCCTTGCAGGGCGGGGGGTTGGAGCGTCTGGGAAGGCCCAGCAGCGGTGGACACGGAGGCCGGGCACCTGCCAAGGTCGTTGCTGAAGCAGGTGCGAGGGGCCGCCTTGGAGGTGGTCAGAACGTGGCCTGCCTCTGAGGCAAGTCCGTTGCCGTGTCTGGATCGGTCCACGGAACCCGCTTGACTCCTGTGCGAATCTGTGCTAAGATAGGAGATAAGGATGTTGCCTGTACCCATCGAGGGGAGTATCAGAGGTGAATCACTTGAAGAGGGAGGAGTAAGAGGTGAGGGAACGGAAGAAACGATGGGGATTCGTGGTTCTCGTGTCCACGGCACTGGTTCTCGTGGGGCTGCTCTCCCTGACTTCCACTGCCTGGGCCACGCCCGCTCAGAAGCACGCTCAACAGCAAAGCGTACCCCCGGTCAAGACTAGTGACAAGACCACCGTCGTAGGAGGTGAAGAGCTGGTCTTCGAGATCACGTTCACCGCTGGTCCGGACACGTGGTACAACGTGGTCGTCACAGACGATCTGGACCCCTACTTGCGGATAGACTCTGTCTGGACATCTCAGGGAACCGCCAGTTGGTCCGGACAGTTGGTCACTGTGGACGTGGGCAACGTCACTGCGGGGACAAAGGTGACCATCAGGATCACCTGTACTGTCCGAGACACGGTGCCCGGAGGGTATCGGATCGTGAACACCGCTGTGCTCGTCGTAGAGGACCCCGCGCTGGAGTACCGGCCTCGGCGGACCGTGGACGTGGAGGAGGAGTTCGTGCCCGAGGCAGGCACCCTTCTGCTCCTGGGAAGTGGTCTGGCCGGTCTAGCCAGCTACGCAGGGATGCGTTGGGCCAAGTACAGAGCGTAGCGGTCTGAAGAGGCTCACCCCCGAGAGCCTGACAGACGGAGAGATCAGCGACAATCGAGAGAAGTGGCTCCCGCCAGGCACGGGTCGGTGACCCGTTGTGGTGGATCCAGCACGCGACCACGAGAACCAAGACGGCGGTCGCGTGTTTCCTTTTTCCGCAGTGGGATGATCGCGATGGCTATGCGAGCGACAAGAGGAGGGTATCGTGTCTGAAAGCACCGGTGGGATCACGTATTTCGAGAGACCTGGCAAGCACAACATGGAGCGCACGCTCCAGATTGCCAGAGAACGGGCCGAACAGTTGGGACTGCGCCAGGTAGTGATCGCCACTACAGGCGGTGAGACCGGCAAGAGAGCAACTGAAGTCTTTCAGGGCTATCATCTGGTGGTGGTCACCCATTCGACGGGCAGCAGCGAGCCCAACGTTCAGGAGTTGACCGACGAGAACAAGGAGGCGATACTTGCTGGTGGTGCCCGCCTCCTAACGTGCCAACATGCCTTCGCTGGGGTGAATCGCGCCATTCGACGCAAACTCAACACGTACCAGGTGGATGAGATCATAGCCTATACTCTGCGCATCTTCGGCGAGGGGATGAAGGTGGCATGTGAGATCACACTCATGTCGGCCGACGCGGGGTTGATCCGCACTGGTGAGCCCGTTCTGGCCATCGGAGGCACCGGCCGTGGCGCAGACACGGCGGTCATCTTAAGGGGCGCCAATGCCGACGACTTCTTCGACCTGCGGGTCAATGAGATCCTCTGCAAGCCCGCTTTCTAGTTGGGTCAGTGTGCCTGGACCGCAACGCGCCAGGTTTAAGGTTGCAGATATTGCGACAGTGTTCAGACTGTGGTATACTGTTTGGTAAGGGATGCCCTCATGGAAAGAGACTCTGGGGGCGTGGGCATCAGGTCTTTTGTTTGCACTCGAGAGATCTGCCAGCGATATGTACCGAAAGGAGGTGATGTCCGTGACCGTGGGGGAGGTCGCCGCTTCGACGCTGCGGTGATTTCCGTGCCCGTCTCCATGCCCCGATGTTTGGCGCAGTAGTCGGGGCTGGCTAGAATGTGACAAGGGAGGAGTGATGAAAGTGCGAGTCGGGATAGGATCCGTTCTGGCGTTGCTGGCCTTGCTCGTGGTCATCGTTGTCGTGCCTTCCATTGCCGGACCCGCGGACAACCTCGTGACCAATGGCGATTTCGAGGGCGGTTTCGGCGTCGATGGTGTTGCCTACAGTTGGCACCAGTTCGACAACGGCGGTGAGATGACCGCTAGCTTCCATGACGATACCTGGCTTCCCGTGGTATATGATGGTGCCCATTCCCAGTTGATTGAGATCAACACCATATGCCGGGGAGCTTCGGACCCCGACCGTTACGCTGGCATCTACCAAGAGCTGTCGGTCGAGACTGGCACCACCTATGAGCTGTGCCTGCATGGCATGCTTCGCTCACTAGCGGGAGACCCGGATCCGATGAGCTGGGGCTACACTGCTCAGGTGGGGATTGACCAGCACGGCGGTACCGACTGGTCTGCACTGGCGGCGGACGATTGGACGGACTTGCCCTGGGACACCGTCTATCCACGCACCGAGCCTGGTGAGGAGATGGACTCCTTTTGCATGAATGTCAAGGCTGAGTCCAAGAGCCTGACCCTCTTCATCAGGTTGTGGAAGAAGTGGCCTACGGCGGGCCGTGAGGTCTTGCTCAACGTCGACGGCATAACCTTCGAGGGGTAGCGAGCTGGCAACTCAAACCTCAAGACACGAAGTAGTCACGATCGCAGAGGTCTTGACTCAGGATCTCTGCGATTGTGTTTTGCATGCTTGGGAGTCTGGGAGTCGGTGTCGTGTACACAGGACGGTGCGCCGTGGCCGAGAGAGTTTCCGTTCCTGAGAAGGCTGTACTGCTTCCCCTCAGCCTGGCGTTGGTGCTGGCATGTGGGGCTCTGATCGTGTTCATCGCGGGCTATGGACTCTCTGGCGTGGGGGTTGCCGAACTCCGTATGGTCTCTCCATCCAGTGGCTCCATCGTGGTGGCGGGGGAGACTATGGTCGTGCACGCTGCGGCCACGGGAAAAGGCCTGATCAAGTCCGAGTTGCTGGTGGACGGGGCTGTGGTCGATTCGCTGCCCAGCCCTCGCGTGACTGGCTTGACTGATTGGTCTATCACCCATTCCTGGATGGCCCAGCTCCCGGGGCACCATCGAGTCACCGTCCGAGTGCGGGATCTTACCGGCTCAGCCGTGGAGTCGCGATCCCTGGTGGTTGCCATCGCGCCACCAGGGCGCATTGCCTTCGCCAGCAATCGTACCGGGAATTACGAGATCTACACCATGCCGACTGATGGCGGCGAATCCGAGGGTATCACCAGTGGGCCAGAAGAGAAACGTCAGCCGTCGTGCGGCGATACTGGTGCCATGCTCTACACCGCGGGCCGGCCCACAGGTGGTGCTGACATACGCCTGGTGGAACTGGAAACGGGCCAGAGTCTGGACCTGACGGTCAGCCTGGGGCGTGATCATTCGCCCCGCTGGGCGCCGGACGGAGAAAGCATCGGCTTCGTCTCAGATCGGTATGGTCTGAGCCAACTGTTCATCATGAACCCCGATGGCGGCGGCCAGTTTCAACTCACTAGTGGGGACTCGCTTGCGGAACAGCCAAGTTGGTCTCCTGATGGCTCGTTCCTGGTCTTTGCCTCTCAGAGCCAGGGCAATTGGGA
The DNA here is from genome assembly GCA_964577995.1 of uncultured Anaerolineales bacterium. Classification (GTDB taxonomy): domain Bacteria; phylum Chloroflexota; class Anaerolineae; order UBA7937; family B3-Chlor; genus JAUVXJ01. The sequence continues at coordinate 47,701 of CAZOBP010000001.1, read as the reverse complement.
GATCTTCCGCATCTCCGTTCAGGATGGAGCCATCTCCAGGCTGACGGAGAACCCCGGACTGGACTCGTATCCAGCCTGGTCACCGAACAGCGATTTGATCGCCTTCACCTCGGACCGGGAAGGCAACCAGCAGATATACATCATGAATGCGGACGCAAGCGACCAGAGGCGTATCACGTCGTTTCCCTCAGGAGCGGAGCAGGCTCAGTGGTCGCCTGACGGCGAGTGGATAGTGTGCGTAGCCTACACGGGTCGGGGGGAGGGCCTCGACGCCCGAGAGATCTACCTCGTGCGCCAAGACGGCAGCGACCAGATGCGCCTGACGGACAACGCCTTCGATGACACGGAACCGGTTTGGTGTGAGTACGATGGATGACAGCAACACCACCCTTGAGAGTCTCAGACGAGCGGTGAGGGAGTTCAGGGACAGGCGGGAGTGGGAGCAGTTCCACACTCCCAAGAACCTGAGCATGGCCATCGCCATCGAGGCGGCCGAACTCATGGAGGAGTTCTTGTGGCTGGAGTCCGATGAGGCGCGTAGGCAGGCGGATGATGATGGCAGCGTAGCGAGAATTGCAGAGGAACTGGCGGATGTTCTTATCTATGCTCTCAGCTTCGCCAACTCAGTCGAACTTGACGTGACCACTGCGGTACTGGACAAGCTGGCCAAGAATGCCGAGAAGTACCCTGAAGAGGAGTGCAGGGGCATCTCCTCCTGGCTCGACTCGGAGAAGGGAAACGGATCGTGAAGTTGGGCGCCGGGGTGATCCCATTGGTGGGCTGGGGTTTGAAGGGCAGCGGGTCTCGAGACGCGAGGGAGGCGCATCTGCGCGCCATCCGTCGACTCGTGGAGGAGTTGCAGGTGAGCGCTGTCGAATTGAATGGCGATTTCACGACTCTATACCCTGATGCGTTCGGCAAGGGCTACTACGAGCAGGTGGCGGAGTTGCAGAGAGAACTGGGCTTCGCGTGCAGTATCCACTTACCGTTCCTATGGCTCGACGGTGCCAGCCTCGCGGAGCCGGTGCGTCAGGCCACCGTGATGTGTATGTCGCAGGTGCTGGAGGCGACGCGGGGCCTGTCCATCGAATCCTACGTGGTTCACTTGTGGGGTGTCTGGACTTCGCTGCTGGGGACGCTTCAACAGATGCCGGAAGGGGAGAAGCAGCAGCTCCTGGGCGAGATCTTGCGGAGTGCCGAGCGCACCCTGGGGGAGCTGGGCGGCGTGATTTGTCTGGATGAGCTGTGTGTGGAGAACCTGGAGCGAATCCCTTTCGAGTTGTTCGCGCCACTGGTGGAGCGGCAGGGGACGAAGATCTGTTTCGACGTGGGACACCTTGCCGTACAAGGCGGAGATCCGCTGGAGTTCCTCGATCGGTATTGGGGGCTCATAGGCGAGATACACCTACACGACGCCATGGCTGTGGGCGGGCGCGTCCCCGCCACGAGAGATCACTTGCCGCTGGGAAGAGGCTCGGTGGACTATGTGGCGCTGATGAATAGACTGGATGAAGGAGGCTACGGGGGAGTGGTGATCCTAGAGGTGAACAACGAAGACGACTTGCTGGAGAGTCTGGAGCGGGTGCAACCATGGTTATGAATCCGCCAGTCGTTGATTTCCACTTCCACGTGACCACGGCCGACGAGTACAGCGATTGGTTCTGCGGCTGGCTCAGAGAGCATGCAGGCGAGGAGACCATCGTTCATCTCCGTCGGGTGTTGAGCAGCCCACAGGCGATGCTCGACTATCTGGACGAGCAGGGGGTGGACTACGCGGTAGCCCTGGCCGAGACCAACCCGTCGATCACCGGCACCAGCCCTAACGAGCGAGTGGCGGAGTTCTGCGAGGCTAGTGACCGGCTCATACCTTTCGCGAACATCAATCCCTACGTCACTGCCGACCTGGGGAGCGAATTGCGCCACTGTATCAGCGATATCGGCTGTCGAGGGCTGAAGCTGTACCCCACCTACCAGCACTTCTACGTCAACGACAGCCGCTTGTACCCCATGTATGCCGAGGCCCAGAGGCTGGGAGTGCCAATCCTGGTCCATACCGGCTCATCGGTGTTCCACGGGGCACGACTGAAGTATGGCGATCCGCTGTACGTGGATGACGTGGTGGTCGATTTCCCGGAGCTTGTGATCCTCATGGCCCATAGTGGGCGAGGCTTCTGGTACGACGCAGCGTTCTTCCTGGCCCAGTTGCACGAAAATGTGTACATGGAAATCACGGGCCTTCCGCCGCTGAAGCTGCCTACCTACTTCCCCAACCTGGAGAGGAACGCGGATAAGATCATCTTCGGTTCGGACTGGCCCGCCCTCACCGATATCAAGGGCAACATCGCAGATATCCGTAGTCTGCCCCTGAGCGAGGAGAGCAAGGCCAAGATCCTGGGAGGGAATGCTGCCCGATTGCTGGGCTTGCGACGATGATGGTGGATAGTGAGGACACTCTGGAGAGCAGAAGAACACTGATGGAGGTTGCTCTGGGCAGACGAGAGCCGGATCTTTGCTTGCTCAACGGCAGGCTCGTCAACGTGTATTCCGGCGAGATACTCGACGGTCAACAGATCCTCGTCTGGGGGAAACACATAGCCTACGCGGGTCCGCCAGCAAGGGAGGTAGGCTCCGAGACCGAAGTGATAGACGTCGAGGGATCCTTTCTTGTCCCTGGCTTCGTGGATGCTCACGCGCATGTGGACTTCTTCGCCAACCCCTTGACGTTGACTCCGCATCTCCTCGCCGCCGGCACGACCGCCTTGATGGCCGATCCCCACGACGCGGTTGGAGCTCTGGGGCTGAGGGCCCTGGAGATGCTCGTGGAGATTACCAGGGACCTGCCTTTGAAGTTCTTCTTCAGTGTTCCTGTGGCCACACCGCCCCTCCCGGAGATAGAGGGCGAGCCGGTGCTCACGCTGGAGGAGGTGGAGAAGTGCCTGAGGAGGCCGGAGATGAGGGCTGTCAGCGAGGTGACTCCGTGGCCCAGGGTCATCTCCGGCGACGAGGACCTGCTTCGCAAGTTCGCCGTCGCGCGACGTTTGGAGCAACGGATCGAGGGGCATACTCCGGGGGCGTCCTACGAGAAGCTCGGCGCGCTGGTGGCGGCAGGGTTGACCTCGTGCCACGAGGCGATCAACGCGCGGGAGGCCAGGGACAGACTCCGGCTGGGATTGCACATCATGCTGCGTCACGGTTCCATCCGACAGGACCTGGAGCACCTGGCGGAGTTCGTGGCGGGGGAGCCCAGTGTGGATACGGCCAGAGTGATGCTCACCCCGGACTGGATGGATCCGCCCTCGATACTCGAGCGAGGCTACATGGATAGCCTGGTGCGTACGGCCATGGAGCAAGGAATCCGACCGATGGTCGCCATCCAGATGGCTACCGTGAATCCGGCCAGATACCTGGGTCTGGACGCGCAAATCGGCGGTATCGCGCCCGGTAGACTAGCGGACATACTGGTGGTGGATGATCTGAGAGAAGTGACGCCTAGACTGGTGATCGCGAGTGGCCGCGTCGCAGCCAGGGACGGCGAGTCGGCAATAGAGCAACCTTCCCTACCGGCCGAGGCGCTCCGGCTGGCCTGGCTGCCCCACCGGGTGCTTCCCAGGAGCGTGGACGCCAGGGACTTCGAGGTCCGGAGCCCGGAACTCGCGGATTGGATCACCGTGCCGGCGATTCACATCTTGGATCGGACCATCACTGAGCGCCAAGACGTCTCCCTCCCCGTTCGCAACGGTCACATTCGGCTGGCCGATGACAGTGACGTGCTCAAGATCGCCTTGCTGAACGCGGACCTGCCCGGCTTCAGGACTGCGTTCCTGACGGGCCTCGGTGCGCCTGTTGGCGGGCTTGCCTCCAGTGTGGCGCATGAGCCGCATCGGCCGATGGTCATCGGTCGTCGAGAGGAAGACATGGTGCTGGCCTTCCAACACATGCAGGAGCTAGGTGGCGGTCTGGTGCTAGCACACGACGGAGAAGTTCTGTCTGAGATACCGCTTCCCATCGGGGGCGTGATGTCTGTGGAGCCACTCGGGGTACTGGCTGGTCAGATAGCGCGAATGAACGGGATACTCCGGGATATGGGATGCCATCTGGACAATCCAGTGTTCACGATTGGATTCCTGACCTTCTCCACGCTACCGTGGATACGGTTGACACCCCAGGGGCTGCGCGATGTCAAGGAGGGGCGTGTAGTTTGGCCGGTGTCAGCGAGCTAGCTGTGTGGACGGTCCGGCAATGACACCCCTCTCCACCAGTGCCTTGCACTGCACGCAGTAGGTGGTGTACGGCAGAGCTTCGAGACGCTCGGGAATGATGTCCTGACCACAGACCTCGCATTTGCCGTAGGTACCGTCGTCCATCTTAGCTAGTGCGTGGGATAGGGAGTACTGTTTCTCCTCCAAGTTCCCCAGAAGAGCGAGCGTCTTCTCGCGTTCGTACAGGTCTGGATCTCCCTCCTCAGGGTCGGCGTCTAGCTCGGACTTCAGCACCTCGCTCAAGCGACTGATCTCGGCCACTGTTTCTTGCTGGGCGGCCTCAAGCTTTTCCCTGACCTGCTTCCACTTGTCCTCGGTCAAGACGTCCTCCCGATCATCCTCTTCTAAACCCAAATGGCCCGCTGTGATTCGGACAGCGGGCATCCGCTTCGCCAACACCGTGTGACATGTGGACCTATACTATATACTGTATTTTGCTGGCGGTGTCAATGCACCCTGGCGTATGCGAGCGCCCGAAATCTCCTTGATCCTAGCAGAACCTGGCGAAATCTCCCTTTCTTGCTGTGTGCGCTTCAGAGCTTTCCCAGACGATGCCCCTCTGGTATAATACGCTCGTACGGCTTGAAGGCGACCGGGAGGTAGTCGTGGCAGAACAGCGGGTAGTGTCTCCACGTGCCGCGGGCGAGGAGCGGATGCACGAAACGAGTCTGAGGCCCCGCAGCCTGGAGGAATTCATAGGGCAGTCGAAGACGAAGGAGAACATCCGCATTCTTCTAGAGGCCGCCACGAGCAGAGGCGATGCCCTCGACCACGTCCTGCTGTACGGTCCCCCCGGGTTGGGAAAGACCACACTGGCTCACATCGTAGCTCTGGAGATGGGCGTCAAGATCACCGTGACCTCGGGTCCGGCTCTGGAGCGAGCAGGGGACCTGGCTGCGATAATCACCAATCTGGGCCAACGGGACATACTGTTCATAGACGAGGTGCACCGACTCAGCAGACCCGTGGAAGAGCGGCTGTATCCTGCCATGGAAGACTACGCATTGGACATCGTTATAGGGAAGGGACCCAGCGCCAAGACCATCCACCTGCCCTTGCCGCGCTTCACGGTCATCGGAGCCACGACTCGCATCGCCTTGCTGACCGCACCACTCCGAGATCGCTTCGGAGTTGTGCGCCGTCTCGATTTCTACGACCGGGCGGAAATGGGGTGTATCGTCGAGCGCTCCGCACTCTTGTTGGGGGTGGAGATCGACGTGGGTGGGGTGGAAGAGGTCTCCAGACGCGCCAGAGGGACGCCGCGTGTGGCCAACCGCCTGCTCAGACGTGTACGGGACTATGCTCAGGTGCGAGCAGATGGTGTGATTACCCAAGAAGTAGCTCATCAGGCCCTGAGGATGCTGGAGATAGACGCGCTGGGACTGGACGACATAGATCGGCGGGTCATCGAGACGATCATCGTGAAATTCGGTGGTGGACCGGTAGGGCTGGACACTATCGCGGCGTCGATCTGCGAAGAGGCGGACACGATCATGGATGTGTACGAGCCATACCTGCTTCAGCTAGGTTTCATAGACCGTACGCCCCGAGGTAGAGTGGCCACCAAGCTGGCCTACGGGCACCTGGGCATCCCCTACGATAAGGAGCCTCCGCAGGCCCGATTGCTGTGAACCTTGCTGAGGCCAAGATGAAGACGGTGCGGGTTCTCGACAGCAACCACAGGCCACTCTCTTCTTGCTCCCCCGAAAGAGCCACGGCGCTGGTCGCTCAGGGCAAGGCCCGTGTTGTCTGTGAGGACCCTCTGACCGTTCAGTTGCTCTATGCTGTCGAGCTGCCCCCCGAGTCTGAACCAGAGGAACTCCAGGGTGTCGGCGAGGGTAGGAGGATCCTGCTGCACACGTGCTGTGGGCCGTGCTCGACCTACAGCATCGACCGGCTGCGGGAAGAAGGCTTCGAGGTAACAGGCTTTTGGTACAACCCCAATATCCATCCCTTCATGGAGCATGAGAAGAGGTTGGCTGCCATGGAGGCATACGCTGCATCTGTGGACTTGCCGCTGCTACGCGGAGAAGCCTACGAGATGCGTGAGTTCCTGCGCGCTGTGGTTGGCCACGAGGCCCACGGGGAGCGGTGTCGCCTCTGCTATGCGATGAGGCTCACCAAGACGGCGCAGGCGGCCGCCGAGCAAGGTTTCGACGCCTTCACGACCACGCTCTTGATCAGTCCACATCAGGACCAAGAGCAGATCCATGAGGCCGGCATGGCAGCGGCCAGCGAGCACGGTGTGGACTTCCATTTCGAGAATCTCCGGAGAGGATGGTCGGAGAGGGGACGGTTGACTCGCGAGCATGATCTCTATCGTCAACAGTACTGTGGTTGTGTGTACAGCGAATGGGAAAGGTACTCGGGAGAGCTGATAGCCTCTCCACGTGCGGGCGGAGACCATGAGTGAGTTGGTGGTGACAGTGCAATCGAGGCTGCTGAGGCGTCCATGGGTCTACTTGGCGATAGCTTGCCTGCTTCTGCTCGCCCATCAGGCGTTCTACTACCAAGACCTGGGCGCATACGCCGTGGACGATGCCTACATCTCCTTCAGATACGCTCAGAACCTCGTGGGAGGACACGGGTTGGTGTTCAACCCCGGTGAACGGGTCGAGGGATACACCAATCTTCTGTGGACGGTAGTCGTTGCTCTCTTCCTGTGGTTGGGTTTCGATCCGTCGGCTGCTACTATCGGCCTGGGCATGCTTTTCAGTCTGGGGACCTTGTGGCTGGTATTCCGGTTCGCCCGCGTGGCCTCGCTCAGAAACCCGGTGATACCGATGGTCGCCACCTTCTGTCTGGCCTTGGATGGGTCGTTTGCCCTCTGGGCGGTGAGTGGCATGGAGACCTCCATGTTCTCGTTCCTGATCCTCGCTGCACTCACCTCCTACCTGTGGGAGTGGCGCACGGGAAAGCCAGGATTTCTCTCGGGTGCTCTACTGGCGCTGGCGGCAATGACCAGGCCAGAAGGAGTGCTCGTGCTGGGCGTGGTGGTGGTGCACCAGGCGGTGGCACGCCTGATCACGGGCAGGCAACTGTTGACTGAGGGAGACGTGGTCAGGTGGGGCGCTTTTGCGATTTTCTACCTGCCGTATTTCTTGTGGAGGTACTACTACTACGGTTTTCTCCTGCCCAACACGTTCTACGTCAAGGTCACAGTGCAGGACAGCACTGCCCAACAGGAAAGGGGGCTGCGACACCTTGCCACCTTTGCGCGTTTGCATCAGGGTTGGCTGATGGCCCCACTGCTCCTGGTTGCGGTACTGAAGAGGCGGACCGCTTTCTGGTGTACAGCCTTATGGTCGGTCTTGCTAGTCTATCTTGGCTACATCGTGTACGTGGGCGGCGATTGGTCGGTAGGCCGGTTCTTCGTACCGATACTGCCGTTCGCGTACATTCTGCTGGCCACTGGAATCGCAGAGGCCTACAACACGCTAGCGGAGTGGCTGCGGCGGCTGACGACTTCCCGTGGGGCCATGCAGTCTCTGCGATGTGCCGCGGTGGGGTGTCTGCTGGCTGGCGGTGCGATCCTCTTCCGGTCGTCGTCGCTCAGGGGTGAGCACGAGTTGTATGTGGGTGGATTCCAGGCTGCCAAAGCATCGCACGCGCGAGTGGCCATGGGACAGTGGCTACGTGACAACGTTCCTCGCGACACCTTCATCGCCGTGGACGCGGCGGGTCAGATCCCCTACTACGCCGACCTCCAGACGCTTGACATGTTCGGGGTGAACGACGTGCATACTGGTCATCTGGAGGTTGAGACGATGGGGGAAGGAGTACCCGGCCACGAAAAGTTCGACTTCGACTACATCATGTGGCGGGGTCCCGACCTGATCGTCGCCACAGCGCCCTTCCTCGAAGGATCTGACCTGTACGAGCGTTTGGAGATACCGTGGACAGACGATCCGTCGCTTCTTGAGTTCCTGTTCGTCTACCGGCGGAAGGGATGGTCCGGTTGGAAATGAATCCCTTGGACACGCTGGGCAGACTGATGCTGCTGCTTGGCGGGCTGCTGGCCGGCCTTGGTTTGCTGCTCCTCTTACTGAGCAGGGTTCCACTGATCGGTCGATTGCCTGGTGACTTCGATCTCAAGTGGGGCAACACCACCTGCTATTTCCCGCTCATGACTGGTATCGTCCTCAGCATACTTGCAACGGTTATTCTGAATCTGATCGTGTGGCTGCTGCGAAAGTGAAGACTGCTGACTTCGACTATGAACTGCCTCCGCATCTCATCGCGCAGGATCCCATAGAGCCTCGCGATTCATCCCGTCTGATGGTGCTACGGCGCGACGATGGGAGCATTACCCATGCAAAGTTTCACCAGTTGGGTGACTTCCTCCGCAGCGGAGATCTCCTGGTGTGCAACGACACGCGCGTGATTCCGGCTCGCTTGTTTGGCCACAAGGTGCCCACGGGGGGCAAGGTGGAGTTGTTGCTCACAGTGAAAAGAGAGGAGACCTTGTGGGAGGCCTTGATCAGGGGGCGACGCGTGCCCTTGGGTGGGCTGGTCGAGCTCAGCGGGACCGACGGCAGGGAGCCAGATTCGAGCCTCCGGGCGGAGGTCGGGGAGCGCACCGCGTCGGGTGGAAGACTTGTGAGGTTCCAGGCACCTGTGGAACCATTCCTGGAGACACTGGGAGCGGTGCCCTTGCCGCCCTACATCCACAAGAGGCTTGAAGACCCTCAGCGGTATCAGACAGTCTACGCCGACAAGAATGGCTCGGCGGCTGCCCCGACTGCTGGACTGCACTTCACGCCTCGCCAGATGGCCACACTGGAAGACGGAGGCATAGAGTTCGCTTTTCTGACTCTGCACATAGGGGTTGACACTTTCCTGCCCATCCGGGAGGAGGAGGCTGAGCATCACTTGATGCATAGCGAGTACTGCGTCGTGTCCAGAGAGACCGCCCAGGCGGTCAACGAGGCAAGCGCCGGCGGACGCCGAGTGGTGGCAGCGGGTACCACAGCGGTGCGTGCGCTGGAGACGGCGGCCCGTCATGACCCTGGCACCGGCACGGATGTTCTGGCGCCATACGAGGGATGGACGGATCTGTTTGTCTATCCTGGCTATCGCTTTCAAGTGGTCGATTGTCTGATCACCAACTTCCACCTGCCCCGATCTACCCTTCTGCTGCTGGTAGCGGCCTTTGCGGGCAAGGGATTGCTGGATCGCGCATATCGAGAGGCCATCAAAGCGGAGTATCGGTTCTATAGCTTCGGCGATGCTATGTTGTTACTGTAGACTTGGATGGCCGTCAGTGGACCGATTGTCGCTTTCGGCGCGTGGCGTGAGCGTCGGGGTGGTTACTCCGCATGTCACTGAGGGCCTGACAGTGCACCTCGTTGGATCCTGGCTCGACTCACTTGGACTTTATGGAAAGCTGTGATACAATGACCTCGGACTGGCCGCCTGCCGACTTGAGACCGCCAGGGGGAGCGTAGTGGGTAGGATAGAGGAGTTCTTGACACATCTGTCGGGTGAGAAAGGTTGCTCCGAGAACACCATATCCGCCTATCGCGTCGACCTGACCCAGTTCAAGGAGTACCTGGGGCGACGACTGAGCGGTGACGAAGATGCGCTCTGGGGTCGCGTCACCAAGAACGACATCATCTCCTACATCATGTATCTGAAAGGCGACAGGGAGTACGCGGCCGCTACGTCGGCCCGCAAAGTGGCCGCGATCAGGTCCTTCTTCCACTTCCTCGTCGCCGAAGGTCTGATCAGAGACGATCCAACAGCGACCCTCGACTCGCTGAGAGTCAAGAAGCATTTGCCGAAACCAATGACGGTACAGGACGTTGACAAACTGCTGGCCGAGCCTGCGAAGCTGTCCACCCCAAAGGGCTTGCGAGATCGAGCAATCCTGGAAATACTCTACGCGACGGGAATGCGAGTGAGCGAGGTGGTATCCCTCAGGGTAGACGATGTCAACCTGGCGTCGGCGTCTGTGCGTTGTTGGGGCAAGGGATCCAAAGAAAGAGTCATTCCCATGCATCAGCAGGCTGTGGCGTCGATACGCGACTATGTGGAGAAGGGCAGGACCCATCTTGTCAAGGACGCCGATGAGAAGACGCTGTTCCTGAACATGCGCGGGAGGCCGCTGACCCGGCAGGGACTCTGGCTTGTCTTCAAGGAATACGTCGAGAAGGCTGGTCTATCCCCTGACATAACGCCGCACACTCTGCGACATTCTTTCGCGACCCATATGCTGGATCGAAATGCTGATCTCATCAACGTGCAGAAGCTGCTCGGGCACACCAGTATCTCCACAACACAGGTGTATACTCACGTCAGCAGCGAGCGACTGAGGAAGGTCTACGACGAGTCCCATCCCCGCGCGAAGTAGCGGACCTCGAGACGCTGCCCTCCGCAATGCCTGGCACTATGATTGGAAGGAGTTCTGATTCAATGGGGTATCTAGAAGGTCTGATGGGCGGGAAAGAGAAGATCGCGCTCAAGGAGAGGCAGCACTGGCTGGTGATCGCCCCCAAGCTGGTGTTGTGGTCAGTGGTTGCCTTGCTGATCTTGCTGATTACTGGGGCCCTGAGCGTAGCGACTCCCTTGGACGGACTGGCCCTGGTCCTGCTTCTGGCGCTGGTGCTTCCTTTCTGGAGGATCATAGTAGACCTGCTCAACTGGTGGAACGAGCAGTACGTGATCACCAACAGAAGAGTGATCCAGCTCGAGGGGATCATCAACAAGCATTCCATCGACTCCTCGCTGGAGAAAGTGAACGACGTGGTGCTGGAGCAATCGGCGTTGGGGAGGATTCTGAACTTCGGGGATGTACAGATCCTCACGGCCAGCGAGTTCGGAGTCAATCTGTTCCGGCGCATTGCTCATCCAGTGAGGTTCAAGACTGAGATGCTGGACCAGAAGGAAGCTCTCGGCGATCTCGACGTATTCGAGGGCAGAGCGAGGCGCGTTCTGGCCGAAGAGGCTCCGTCCGCAGGGGATATCCCGGAGCTCATCGCGGAGTTGGACGAACTGCGTAAGAGGGGTACGATCACAGACGAGGAGTTCGAGGAGAAGAAGAAGGCGTTGCTGGAGAAGCTCTGACCGACTTGGGGATACGGACTGTGCCAGAAGAGGCGCTCGGGTGGGATGACATAGAGGAGACCGCTTCGTACGTTCGAAGCAAGGTGGCGCGTGCGCCATCCGTGATGCTGATCACGGGTTCGGGACTCGGTGCGCTGGCGGAGAACATAGAGGGTGCGACGTCGCTGCCATACCGAGAGATCCCACACCTAGCGCCAACTAGCGTCCTGGGTCATGCGGGTCAGCTGGTTCTGGGCGAGCTGGGAGGCAAGCAAGTCGCTCTGATGCAGGGCAGGGTGCACTTCTATGAGGGCTACCCCATGCAGCACATCACTTTCCCTGTTCGCGTTCTTCACAGGCTGGGTGCAGGTACGTTGATCGTGACCAACGCCGCAGGGGGGCTGCGGCAGAGCTTCCAGGCCGGCGACTTGATGCTCATCACCGATCACATCAACTTGGTGGGTATGGCGGGGTTCAACCCTCTGAGTGGTCCCAACGATGAGCGGCTGGGGCCTCGGTTCGTTGACATGTCTTCCGCCTATGATGTCGAGCTACGGAACTTGGCTCTAGCGGTGGCGGACGACGTGGGGATGCAGTTGCAGCAAGGGACCTACGTTATGGCTGCCGGCCCCACTTTCGAGACCCCGGCGGACGTCAGGTTCCTGCGTCTCATCGGGGCTGATGCAGTTGGCATGTCCACCGTACCTGAGGTGATCGTGGCCCGGCACGAGGGGGTGCGAGTCTTGGGACTCTCGCACATCAGCAACGTCATACCGGACCATGGTGGGCCGCCAGCGGAAAATGCGGCCGACAACGAAGGCCTTCATGCGGAGGTGTTGGACGCCGGACATCGAGTGATTCCCGGGCTCAGTGTACTGATCAAGGAGATCGTGGCGCGGCTTCCCGAGGCATAGAGTGACGCTCGCTGGCCTCGGATGAGCAGGGAACGGAGACGAGTCTCTTCGTTCCCTTTTTGACAGTCGTAGAGAGGCATGGTAGAATAGGCGGGTCTGCCAAGATAAATCCATGACCGTATTAGTCGAGCTAATCGCCAACTTCGCCATCTGGATATACGTCGCTTGCGGCTTGACGGCCCTTGTCTATCTCAGGGTCATCTGCCTAGCCAAAAAGGAGCGCGGGGCCTCGCTTTTCACGATCGAGAAGGAAGTCGCCACCGGCAGGGCCTACCGCGCCATTTTCACCATCCTTGGTCTGTTGGTCATCGCCGGGCTGGTGGCCTTCGTGGATCTCTACCTGGCCCCCACTCTGGGTGTCGCCGTGGGGAGCGGTACCCCTACAGGGCCGCTCGTTCTCCCAACGCATACTGCCACCCCATTACCGTCTACTCCTACGGCTACCCCAACAAGAGGGTCTCTCGTGCGTCCTACGCCGCCTTGGACGCCCACTCCGGAGCAGAGCCCTACCCCCAACGTGGCATCAGCATCTTGCCCTGATCCACTGGCCAGGATCACGTACCCAGGCGCAAATCAAACAGTTGGGGGAGTCGTCGAGATCCGGGGAACGGCCAATACTGCTGATTTCCAGTTCTACAAGGTGGAGTTCTTCTTCGGCGACGCAACGGAAGAGCTTCATCCCATAGGCGACGTGAAGTACTACCCGGTGGAGAATGGGCTTCTCGTCCTCTGGAACACCGGTGAGTTGTCAGGACCACTGACACTGAGGCTCACGGTCGTAAAAATGGACGGTAACTGGATCCTCCCGTGTGAAGTCCCCGTGATCGTGCGGCAAGGCTAGGGCCGCAGTAGGGAGACAGCCTTGCGTAAGTATGCCCTCGTCCTGGTGACACTTTGCATCTGCATCTGCCTCTGTCTGGCCTTTGACGTCTTCGTGGCCTCGATCGTGGTGGTGAGGGACATCATGTCCTCGCTGGAGGAGCCGGAGATCACCGCCACGGTGTCGCGGGTGCCGGTGGGCGAGGCGACGCTGTCCACCGCTGAGTCCTTGCGCGAGACGACAATCCCTGAAAGGGATCTGTACGCCCTAGTTGAGCGACTTGGCGGGACGGGCCCCGTTCCGAGGGTACTCAACGAAACGCCTCCCAGCTACTCGATTGGGCAGCGTGAGACTTTCTGGGTGAATGATGAGGATCTGTCGGATTCCTACATCACGATAGAAGCTACTCTGCGCTACGCCACGCCCCACGTGTACATGTGGGTACAAGACGGCCTGTCGCTGCCTCAGGCGGGCATAGAGGTGGCTGCCCACCAGTTTGAGGAACACATCTATCCCACAGATCGCCACTATTTCGGGTCTGAATGGAGCCCCGGTGTGGATAACGATGTCCACATCCACGTGCTGAACGCCGACCTGCCAAGCGTTGGGGGCTACTACTCCAGCTATGATGAGTACCCCAAGAGCGTCAACCCGTTTAGCAACGAAAAAGAGATGTTCTACATCAACGCCGGGGCCGCCACCCCCGGAACCGATCTCTTCGGCAGCTACGCGGCACACGAATTCCAGCATATGATACACTGGAATGTCGATCCCAACGAGGATACCTGGGTGAACGAGGGGTGTGCGCAGACCGCTGAGACTCTGAACGGGTATGATGCCTGGATCACTCGGTTTCCAACAGAACCAGACACACAGCTCACCGCTTGGGCTGATCAGATGGAGCAGGCAGGCGTACACTATGAAGCCTCGCATCTGTTTGTGTACTACTTCGTCCAGCGGTTTGGTGCAGAACTGACGAGAGAACTGACCGCGACAGAGGCGGACGGTATGGCAGGGTTCGACGAGGTGCTGCTGAGGAACGGATTCGATATCACTTCCGACGACGTCTTCAAAGACTGGCTGGTAGCCAACTTCCTCAATGACACTACACTGGGCGATGGTCGATACGGCTATCAGGCTTTTCACCTGACGTATGGGGCGGCCATCGATCATGAGCATCGCAGGTATCCCGATGCGCGCTCAAGCACTGTTCACCAGTACGCTGCTGACTACATAGAGCTGGGGTCTGGACGCGGAGACCTGGTCGTGGAGTTCACCGGTTCGACTCAGGTGAAGCTAGTGGACAACGAACCCCATAGCGGGCGGTACGAATGGTGGTCCAACAGGGGAGACGTCAGCAACATGTGGTTGAGCAGAGAGTTCGACCTCACCGGCCTAGAGACGGCCACTCTGGAGTTCTGGACCTGGTACGATATCGAGGATGACTACGATTACGCGTATGTGTCGCTGTCCGCTGATGGCGGCCAGACGTGGCATATCCTAGAGGGTGAGCACACGACCGACAGCAACCAGTATGGCAATAGCTTCGGTCGCGGATACACGGGAACGAGCGGTGGCGGCGCGGATGCCGTCTGGGTCAGGGAAGAGATGGACCTCACGCCGTACGTCGGCCAACCGGTGCTGATTCGCTTCGACTACGTCACCGATGACTCATACAACGACGCAGGCTTCTGCGTAGATGACATCGCCATTCCACAGCTTGGGTACGCCTACGACGCTGAGTCACCAGATGGATGGGATGCCGAGGGCTTCTTGCTGTCCAGCAACATAGTTCCTCAGGAGTGGATTGTGCAAGCCATAACCTTCGGGCCTGAGATAGAGGTCCTGGAGATGCTGTTGGCGGAGACTCAGGAGGGGCGACTCGTGATCGAGGACTTCGGGACCACCGTGGATAGGATCGTACTAGTGATCTCCGCTCTGGCTCCCTCGACGACCGAGATGGCGAGCTATGAGTACTCCGTGCACTTGACCGAATAGGTAGCTGAGCAGCCCTCAGATTGTAGGGAGGGGTGTCGAGCGGTGTGGCTCGGCGCCCCTCTTGTGTTGCCGCTTGACAGGGCGACGGGTTAGGTGTATGATGAGGGTAGTTGAAAAACGTTTTCAATTGGACCCGGGTGCGGTCGGTGAGAGACACGGCAATGGGCAAGACGCTGCGAGCAAGAGGCTTCAGGCTCACGTCACAGCGTCTTGCGATCATCAGGGTTTTGCTAGAGGCCGACGAGCATCTGACTCCCGCGGAGGTGCTGGCCCGGGGCCGCGGTGACTACCCAAGATTGGGCCTGACCACGGTGTACCGGACACTCGAGCTCCTGAGGGAATCGGGACATGTTCGGCGCATCCATCTGGAGGAAGGCTGTCACGCCTATGCTTGTCTGCAAGAGAAGGAAGGGCACCATCTGGTGTGTCAGGCTTGCCATCGGGTGGTGGGTTTCCCTTGCACAGGCTTGACGGATCTCGTGGAGGAGGCAGCGCAGCGCACGGGTTTCTCCGTCGAGTCGCATTTGCTGGAGCTGGTGGGTCTGTGCCCGGCGTGCCAGGAACCCGACTTGACACCGCGGGATGCAGATGCGGCGAGCAGCGGGGCGCATGTCGGGGGCCGGCACACTTCGGCGACGACGGAGTCCTGTACAGGGGGGGGGCAGAAGTGAGAGGGGCGCTCAAGGCCACGGTACTCGGGCTGACTACGTTGGCCTTGCTTATGTCCTGTGCACCGCCAACCGCTGGGGTATCTGACACGCCTGAGTCTGTCGTCCACGTGTGGGTCAGCATAGTGCCCCAGAAGTACTTCGTGGAGCGTATAGGCGGTGAGCGCGTCGGCGTGGAGGTCATGGTCCCGTCCGGTTCCAGCCCGGCGACGTACGAGCCCAAGCCGAGTCAGATAGAGAATCTAGCCAACGCTGACTTGTACGTACGCATCAGGGTGCCCTTCGAGGAGGCGTGGATGAGTCGAATCGAGACCGCCAACCAGGGCATGTTGATCGTTGATCAATCCAGTGGCATCGAGCGCATTGACGGGACGGATCCCCATGTCTGGCTTTCGCCTCGTTTGGCCAAGCTACAGGCGCATAACATATACCATGGGCTGCTGGAGGAGGATCCGGGCGGCGAGAGCTTCTATCGGGCGAACCTGGACGTCTTCCTGGCTGACCTGGAAAAACTGGATGCCAGAATCGATGAGACACTGTCCAGCCTCGAGGTTCGCGAGTTCATGGTCTTCCACCCCGCCTGGTCCTATTTCGCGCGAGACTACGACCTGACGATGATCCCAGTGCAGATAGAGGGCAGCGATCCCAGCGCGGCGGAGATGGCCGAGTTGGTGGAGACAGCGCGAAGCCACGACATCAGGGTCATGTTCGCGCAGCCAGAGTTCAGCACCCGGAGCGCGGATACCATCGCCGAAGAGATCGGTGGCCGTGTGCTTCTGATCAGCCCGCTGGCACCCGACTGGCTGGAGAACCTCGAGCGCGTTGCCGATACCTTCGCTGAGGTTCTCGGGGAACAGCAGCCATAGCCGAGGCCTGGTCTCTGGGTATTTCTCGATCCTTGTGCGCGGACGGCTATTTGGGGTTCTGGCACTCCGGTGGGGTCAGGTTGGATGGGGATGGCACCGCGACTGCACGTGTCGCCAGTGCCTGCCCCTGTTCGTGCGCTGGCTATGCAGTCTGGCCGCGCCGCAGCAGCTACCATGCGTGTCCAAGTCCTTCGGATTGGTGGATGCTCTTGTGAGGGGGTGAGGAATTGCCTGAACCACGCGAGGTGATTCGCTTTGACGATGTGTGGGTGGAGTACGATGGGCACCCTGTCTTGGAGAACATCGATCTCACCGTCAGGGAGCGGGATTTCCTGGGCATTATCGGCCCTAACGGAGGCGGCAAGACTACTCTGCTCAAGACTCTCGTGGGGCTGATGTCGCCCGCTCATGGTCGGGTGACAGTTCTGGGGCGAACTCCTAACGAGGCTCGGAGGTTCGTGGGGTATGTGCCGCAGCGCGTAGAGCTTGACGACGACTTCCCCATCAGTGTTTGGGATGTGGCGATGATGGGGTGCCTCAGCCGCCGTGGGTTGCTGAAGCCGTATACCGAGGCCGACAGGGGTACGGTGGAGGAAGCGTTGCGGCAGGTAGACATGCTGGGCCACAGGGACCGGCAGATTGGGCAGTTGTCGGGAGGAGAACGGCAACGGGTGTACGTCGCCCGGGCGCTGGCGAGCGATCCGGAGATCCTTCTCCTGGATGAGCCCACGGCCAGCGTAGAGACGCGTGTCGTGGGCAGCATCTATGAGGTGCTTGAGGACCTGAACCGTCGGGCTACGATCATCCTCGTCTCCCACGACATCGGCGTCGTATCCTCGTACGTCAAGACCATCGCGTGCCTGAACAGGCGTCTGATCTACCATGAGTCCAAGGAGATAACCCCGGACATGCTCGAAGCTGCGTATCAGTGCCCCGTCGATCTGATCGCGCACGGGCTTCCGCATCGTGTTCTGGATGTCCACGATTCGGGGGAGCAAGAGAGATGATTGACGTCCTTCAACTCGAGTTCATGCAGCGGGCTCTGATCGCCGGCTTCCTGGTGAGCATCGCCTGTGGCATCATCGGCACCTACGTGGTCATCAACCGTCTTGTCTTCATCGGCGGCGCCATCGCCCACGCTGCCTATGGTGGCGTTGGATTGGCCTACTTCCTTGGCGCCAATCCCGTGCTGGGAGCCATGGGGTTCAGTGTAGGGGCTGCTCTGACGATGGGTGTCGTGCAACTGAGGACCCGGGAGCGCGCAGACACCATCATTGGCATGATGTGGGCAATTGGCATGGCGATCGGCATCATCCTCGTGGATCTGACGCCAGGGTACACAGCCGATCTGATGAGCTATCTGTTTGGGAGCATTCTCACTGTCCCGTGGTCTGACTTATTGATCATGGTGGCTCTGGACGTGGTCATCGTTGTGCTCGTCGCCGCCTTCTACAAGGAGCTGTTAGCCATCTCCTTCGATGAGACGTACGCCTCCACTGCCGATGTGCGGGTAAACGTCATCCATCTCCTTCTGTACTGTCTGGTCGCCCTGACCGTGGTCATGCTCATGCGAGTGGTGGGACTGATCATGGTCATCGCCCTTCTGACCATGCCGGCGGCCGTCGCTGGTCATCTAACGACGGATCTCAAGAAGATGATGCTGAGCTCTATTGGGTTGGGGATCATCTTCACGACGGCGGGCTTGTGTCTCTCGTATACGCTCGATCTGACCTCGGGAGCCACGATCATCCTCACCTGTGCTTCAGGCTTTGTGATAGCGGTGGTCTGGCGGTCGGTGCGGACGCATCGCCTAAGATGGGCGAAGTTGGGTAAGGACTAGGAGGTAGCGTGCGGGACGTGGATTCAGAGAAATCGGTGTGTGACGAGAATCTTGACCTGGACATCAGTTACCGACAGCGGATGAGATCGGTTGTCGACGCGGTGCTCAAGGACTGTCGGGAGTCTTCCATCGATGGTGAGTACAACGCGCCCTTACCATCTCGCCGTGAGGTGGTCCAGGTGTTGGAGGACCTGACGTGTTTGGTGTTGGCCCGGACGCTAGAAGAAGAGAACGCAGGGTACAGCCACCTACGCCGCACTGGACCTGGGCAGGAGGCCGGAGCACCGTGGCCAACTCATCGTGGTCATCTTGCCGGATTCTGGGGAGAGGTACCTGAGCACCTCGCTGTTCGAGTGACGCAGCCTGTGGCCCACCGAGTCAGTCAGAGTGGAGAGCCGATCAGGTCATACTCTAGGGCCTCCGTGATCTGCACGGTGGCGAACTCGTTGGCAGGCAGTTCATCCAGCACGATCACGGTGCCGTCGACCTCGGGGGCATCTCTGTAGGACCGACCCACGCTGATGTCGTCGCCTGTTCCCTCGATAAGAACCTCCAGGCTCCGTCCGATGAACTGCCCGTTCTTCGCGAGGGAGATCTCCTGCTGCTGGAGCATAGCGCGCTCGTACCGCTCCTCTTTGATCGCCTCCGGCACCTGGTCTGGGAGCGTGGCGGCGCGGGTCCCTTCCTCTCGAGAGTAGACAAAGATGCCTACTCGGTCGAAGGCGATCTCGCTCATGAAGCCCAGCAGTGTCTGGAACTCCTCCTCTGTCTCGCCTGGGTAGCCCACAATGAACGAAGTGCGCAGCGCGATGTCGGGCATGGCCTGGCGCAGACTGGCGATGACGGAGCGCATCTGGCCCACGTCGGGGGGTCGATTCATGCGACGCAGCACCTGCGGGTGGGCGTGCTGGAGAGGTAGGTCCAGGTAGTGACATACCTGTTGGTGGGTAGCCATCGTTTCGACAAGCCGCTGGCTGATGCGTTGAGGATAAGTGTACATGATGCGCAACCACGCCAGGTTCGGGACAGTGGTGACGACATCTGAGATGAGAGAGGGCAGCGCGTCCTCCTCTCCGCGGTCGATGCCATACGCGGTGGTGTCCTGCGCGATGAAGACGATCTCCTTGATCCCCTGTTCCACCAGTTCGCGTGTCTCAGTCAGAATGGCGTTTCCCGGCTTGCTTCGGAAGTGGCCCTTGATCTGCGGGATGGCACAGAATGCGCAGAGGGCATCACAGCCCTCGGCGATCTTCACGTATGCGGTAGCCAGACCAGGGCAGTGGCGAGGCAAGGGATGCGCGAGGGCGGGCTCAGGAGCGGGCTCTGGAAGCTGGCGCAGCGTGCCCTTTTCCTTCGCCGCGAGCAGGCCGTCCAGTAGGGTGGCGATCTCCTTCCATCGTCTGGTGCCGACGATGCCGTCGAGGGAAGGAACGAGATCCCGCATGGCCGTTCCATAGCGCTCGGACATGCAGCCCGCGGCGACGAGGTGCTGCCCTGGTAGCCTGGATTCGGCGAGTTCTCTCAGGGCGGCCAGCGACTCATCCCTGGCGGCCTCAATGAAGCCGCAGGTGTTGACGATCAGAAGATCGGCATCGTGGGGATGGTCGGTGACCTGGTGCCCGGCCGCGAGCAGCAGCTCTCGCATACCTTCGGACTCCACCGTGTTCTTGGGACAGCCGAGGGAGAGAAGGTAGAAGCGCATCTGCGGCCCTACGGAGTGGGGCTAGGGGTCAGGGTGACCGTGCCGGTGATGACCGGTGTGCCGGAGACGGGCACAGGCTCTGGGGTGGCGTTGAGGTTCTCCCAAGTCCATTCGATATCGACGACGTCGTCCTGCCCTCCAAGAGCACCGAGCTCCCTGCCGTTGAGAGTGACGACGACGCCGCCCGCGTTGCCTACGTGCATCGCGATGCTGTCTTCCGCGAACCACGACCAATTCGTGCCCGCCTCGATGAGGCCGCGGAAAGCAGGCTCCTGATCCACAGTGACTTCCAACCACGTGCGAGCGATGATCTGCACATCCACCTGGAGCCGACCTGAAGGTACCTGGGTCGGTGTCGAAGTGGGGGAGGGTGTGTTGGTGGGGGTGAATTGAAGCACTGGCGAGGCCAGGCTGGCCTGCCGTGTAGGTGTAGACGAAGATGCGGCGAACGAGGGGCGCCACCGATTGTAGGCCAGAGATCCCACGACCACAGCGGAGGCCACGATCAGTATGGCGAGGCAGATGTCTATGAATAGCCAGGAGGTTATGGCCATGCCTTTCGGCGGCTCAAAACCCTCAGCGACGACTGGCGTCGCGCGGCTCTCAGCGTCTTCACCCCCGTAGAGCTTCATCACTTCCGTCAAGTCCAGGCCGAGGTACAGGGCGTAGTTGCGCAGCAGCCCCTTCACGAATATGCTTGACGGCAGCTTGCCGTACTCTTCCTCTTCTAGAGCCTCTATCTGTGCCTGTCTGATCCTGGTGTCCTCTTCGACCTCAGCGACGGACAGACCTTTCTTCTCGCGGGTCTCTCGTAGTAGCTGACCAAGCTGTCCCAACGTGTCCTCCCCTCATGCTCGCGAGCCGAGGCCATCATCCATTGGCTCCCGGACGCTGGCGTCTTGCCTCACGCGGCGCTACATCTCTCTTCTGCCTTCCAGCGCGTGGGTCAGGGTCACTTCATCTGCGTATTCCAAATCGCCGCCCATGGGCAATCCGTGCGCTAGGCGTGTGACCCGCACCCCGAGAGGGCCCAATTGTCGAGAGATGTACATCGCGGTGGACTCACCCTCCAGGCTGGGGTTTGTGGCGAGGATGACTTCCTGAACCGGGTTTGTGTCCAGACGTCTCGTCAATTCTGCGATCCTGAGATCCTCGGGCCCCACACCCTCCATGGGAGAGATGGCGCCATGCAGCACGTGGTAGAGGCCGTCGTACTGTCCAGTCCTTTCGATGGCCAGAACGTCCAGAGGCTCCTCGACCACGCAAATCAGGGTCCGATCTCGCTGTGTGTCTCCGCAGATGCGACAGGGGCTTGTCTCGGCGATGTTGAAGCACACCGAGCACGTGACGACCTTCTCCTGCAGCTCACCGACGGCTTGCGCCAATGCCTGGACCTGCTCCTGCGGCGAGCGAAGCAGGTAGAAGGTCAAGCGCGACGCGGTCTTGGGACCAATGCCGGGCAAGCGGTTGAGCTCCTCTATCAGGCGCTCAACAGATCTGGGAACTGATCGCATCCTACGTCAAGCCTGGGAGTCCCAGTCCACCCGTGAGACCGGCAATGCTCTGCGTTGCGAGTTCACCTGCTTTTTCAGAGGCCTCGTTGACGGCGGCTATGATGAGATCCTGTAGCATCTCAGGGTCGTCAGGATCGATTACCTCAGGAGAGATGCTGATGGATTGGAGCTTGTGGTGACCGTTCATCACCACCGTTACAGCACCACCGCCCACGGATGTGCTGACGGTTTGCTGGGCAAGTGCTTCCTGAGCTTCCAGGACTTTGCTTTGCAGTTCCTGCAACTGTTTCAGGGTGCCTCCGCCTTGGCCTGTGAACTGCGTCTTCCTTCTCTTCGTCACTCCATTCACTCCTTCTTAAGGGCGTCGGTTCTTGCCATGGCCGCGGCGAACCGATCGAGCCCTTACTCGTTCTCGTCGCAGCACTGGCGCGGCAGTGCGCTATGTGACGGCGGCCTCACTTGACGATGCCTATCTCGCCCCCCAGCTCCAGCCCGGCCTTAATCACGGGATCCTCGGAAAGTCCCTGGAGGTCCTTCTTCTTGGGGTTCTCGTTCGCCTTCTCAGAGGCCAGGATGTATCCGACACGGCAGCGCCGGCCCAGCATCTTGCCGATCGCCTCTTCAACCAGCGTCCTGGCCCGATCAGATTCCAGTTGTTCTTTGTGGAAGTGCGATCGCGCCTTGAGGGTGAGAGTGTCGTCCTGGAAGGACACGGGCGGACAGTCCCTCACGATGGCCGCGATATGCATGTTCTCTCGATTGACCTCCGTCACCACTTCGGTCCATCTCTCTTGCAGCGCACCCAGCGCTGCGTCACCAACTAGCCCCAGCGCTGGGGCAGAAGCGTTGGCTTGAGCGGCCTCCTTGTCTGGAGTGCTCTCGGGAGGTGCTGGCTCATCGTCGGCCGCAGGCGTACGCTCAGCCTCTTTGGTGGTCGCTTCCTCGGCGGACTTCTGGGCCTCTCTTCGCGGCACCTGCTCTGAAGGGCGGGCGGGCGGATTCTCGGACTGCCTCCGGAGGATGGCCTCCACGAAGGCCAACTCCAATGGAAGCTGCGGCTGCGCAGAGCCCTTCACGTCCAGGACAGCCTGACTGAAGATCTTGATGGTGTGCACCAGATCCTTGAGGGAGAACTGCTGCGCTTGGGTCTTCATCTGCCCTTGTTGATCGACGGTCAGGTCCGCCGGGCCGTGGCTGGTGGTCTTGACGATCAGAAGGCCTCGCAGGTAGTCAAGCAGTCCCTTGTTCAGTTGGCGGGGATCGGCGCCGTCAGCGACGGTTTCACCTATCTTGGTCAGCCCCGCAGCCACATCACGATGCGCCAGGTGATCTACCAGTTCCTCCACCGCCTGAGAGGAGGCGGTGCCGAGCATGGTCTGCACCTGCTCGAGGGTGATCTCAGAGTCTCCGAAGGAGGCTACCTGGTCCAGCAGACTCTCTGCGTCACGCATGCTGCCGGTGGATTGCCGTGCGATGAGTTCCAATGCTTCGTCCTGGACAGGCAGTCCTTCCTGGGACGCGATGCCTTTCAGCCTGTGGATCATCACAGTGAGAGGGATGGGGCGGAAATCGAAGCGCTGGCATCTGGAGAGAACGGTGGCTGGTATCTTGTGTGGTTCCGTCGTCGCCAGGACCATCATGGCGTGGGGCGGCGGCTCCTCCAACGTCTTCAGCAGTGCGTTGAATGCCGAGGTTGAGAGCATGTGCACTTCGTCGATGATGTAGAACTTGTACCTCGCCTGTGCGGGGGCAAAGCTGATCTTGTCCCTCAGGTCTCTGATGTCGTCAACACCGGTGTGTGAGGCAGCATCTATCTCAATCAGATCTATGGCTCTGCCCTCGTCAATGGCCTGGCACATCCGACACTGACTGCATGGTTTGTCGTCGCTGTCGCTTAAGCAGTTCACCGCCTTGGCTAGAATCCGTGCCGTGGAGGTTTTACCAGTGCCCCTCGGTCCGCTGAAGAGGTAGGCGTGGACGATGCGAGAACTGGCAATGGCATTGCGCAGAGTCTGCGTGACGTGCTCCTGGCCCACCACCTCCTCGAAGGTACTGGGCCGCCACTTGCGGTAGAAAGCGTGCGACACGATGAGTCTCCTCAAGTGAGCGGGTGATGCAGGGTCTGAAAAGTGTGGTAGGAGGCCTCGCTTGGGACCGGTGTCTAGTTTACCATCACCAGGGGACAAATGCAAGATGGGGGTCACGGTTGAGTGAAAAGGAGCGGCGGGACATCGACTTCTGGGCGTTGGTGACCCGGCAGGCGCTGGCTAGAGAGCGCGGGGCCAGGCTCAGCAACCGTGCGGACT
This sequence comes from uncultured Anaerolineales bacterium, assembly GCA_964577995.1. Lineage (GTDB taxonomy): Bacteria > Chloroflexota > Anaerolineae > UBA7937 > B3-Chlor > JAUVXJ01. Next base: position 23,770 of record CAZOBP010000001.1, on the reverse strand, counting down.
AGGCCGAGGGAAGCCGCGGGTGCGTCAAGCATCGTCTGCGATGGTGGATACCCTGCGTCCTGCGTGGTTGCTGGCCCGTGAGATGGGTTCGGGAGATGGTACCTATGGCTTGACGGGGGGCAATGGTGTCTGACCGCCGCCGTCACTCGAGGATCATGAGAGTGGGGTCCCCGTAGAGGACGAAGGAGGCCCAGGTCACATCGTGGGGGTGGCTTTCCCTCAGTTGTAGTCTGGCCAGGCGCACGGCTTCGCCTAGGTTCTTCCGCGAGAGGAGACCATCGTAGAAGGTGGCGGCGAACTCGGCTGCGCCTTCATCGAAGATGGGCCACAGGGTGCCCAAGATGCCTAATGCTCCGCCACGTATGAAGGATGAGGCCAGACCTTCGGTCTCGGAGGCAGTGTAGCTCACCTCGCCGTCCTGCATCATCTCCCGCCCAGATTCGCAGGCGTTGAGAAGGATGAGGGGTCTTCCTCTCAGCGTGCGCTGAATGGTCTGTGCGATGAATACATTCTGACCGGCTAGGAGCAGGCCGCTTTCGTCAGGGTTCTGGAGGTTGAAGTACGCGTGGCCGGAGTAGTGAATGACGTCGTAGCGGCCTGAGGCCAGGGCCCGGTGGAGTCTGAGCCCCGTTACCTCGTCGCCGAGCCAGATCTCCACATCGGCGTGCTCCTTGCTCAAGCGACGGGCGATCAAGGCTACTTCCTCCTCCGTTGCCGGCAGGTCACCAGTGGGATTGGCGATGAGCAGGAAGCGCAGCTTGTCTTCGCGGGTATAGTCGTTGCGTCGGGGGAAGTCTCTCATCATGGGCATTCGTCCGATGGGGACGCGCAGGCAAAGGAACTCGTCGTCCACGTACATCAACTCCCACGGCAGTTCCAGGTCGTTGGATGCTATGAGGACGGCGGTCTCCTCTTCCCTGAGATGTCTCTGAATCGCTGTGGGCAAGAACAACCTGTACATCAAGTCTCCCAGCTCAGAGAGGGAGTCCAGGGCCTCATGCTCTGGCAAATCGGGCATCTTGCCGCGCAGAGTGGACTGCGCTCCGAACAGGACGTTGATCACCGTTGTCAGATCGTCTATGGCTTTCCTGAGATCGACCCGATCATTGTGTGCGATCTTGATACTGCCCTGTATAGAGGACGCGTCGTACGGGCCTGCACCGGAGACGTTGAGGATGACGTTGTAGCTGGTCACTCCTCCAGTCTCGGGCATCCTGGCCACCGAGAGAGTAGTCTTCCTCTGGAGTAGTTTGGCGCTGGAGAGCCTGTCTTCGATCTCGTTCTTCAGTTGATCCAGTTGCTCCTCGTCGATCGTGTCCAGCGCCATCGAGGCCTCTTGTCTCTTGCCCTGGAGCCTGAGCTCTTCCGCTCGGCCCAGGAGGGCCGTCAACTGCCCCAATTGTTCCCTTTCCTCGCGAAGTCCTAGACCCTCTCGTTGCGCATCCTTCAGGTCCTGCACGAGCGCCTTCGCCTTGGTCTGCACACGCGCTAGACGCTCGGATGCCTCCTGCTCGGTCTCGATCCTGGCTGCTATGCTCTGCGCCAGCTTGGCAGGCTCTCCCACGCTGCTCAGCAGACTCTCCAGGGCGCGTATGCTCTCGAATCCGCCCTTCTCGAGCGCACCTGCGAGCCGGGCCAGGCTGTTCTCTATGGACTGCCGCTCGGAGTCCCACTCTGGGCCCTCGAGCTGCGCTACCTTCTGGTGCAGGTGCTCGTATTCGTGCCGGAGGGCTGCCACGCGATCCAGCAACTCGCCTATCTGACCATCCTTACTTTGCAGCCCGGGAAGCTGCTGCCGCAGTTCTTGCAGGTCGCGACGGATGGTGTTCAATAGTGTCTCAGCTCTGCGGGGTTCAGCGGACTCGACTTGTGCGACTTTGCGATCCAATTCATCCAGAGCCCTCAACTGGCGGGCGGTGTCCAGGTGGGTCAGGCACTCAAGACTGTCTCGAAGCGTGCCGATCCGCTGCCGTAAGTCGGCGGTCTCTTGAGCAAGGCGGGTCTCGTAAGCTTGCCTGGTTTCTTGCTCCCTGGCCCTGGCCAGGCGATGCTGGTCAAGGGCATCCAGGTTCGCTTCCACCGACTCGGTGAGCTGACGAGCTCGCGACACGTTGCCCTTGTCCAGCACATCTCGGATCTGCGTCAGGGTGCTGCCGACACGAGCCAGTTTGCGCTCAACTGTGGAGGACTCCAGTCCATCGCTCAGGAACTGCTGCCTCACGTCGTCGAGCTTGGCGCGAAGGTCAGTCAGACGCTCCTCCAGTTGCTGGACCCCGACCTCCAGATCGTGCTGTCGGCTCTGGGCTGTGGCTAGTTTGTCCCTGACGGCTCTGGCCTCTTTCTCCGCCTTGGTGCCAGCAAGCACCGTGTGTGCTTGCTTGAACTGGTTCCGTTCGAGAGCCCTGGTGCCGGACGCGAGCCTGGTTTCCAGGCGTCGGATGGCCTTCTCGAGAGCCGAGGTGGGCACGAGAGTGAGGCCATCGAGGGAGGTTCTGGCGTCTTCAAGAACATCACCCAGTGCTTCGTGAGCTTGCTGTGCTAGCTGAGCTACTTTGGCGACTTCCTCGAGTCTGGCCATCCGGGCCGCCAACGTGGTGTTTGCGCGCTCGACATGGATCAGCAGTTCGCCGGTCGTGACCGTATCGCCTGCTTGACATGCCTCCCTGGCTTGCTGGAGTCTCAGTTGAAGGCTATTTAGCGTCTCCAGTTCTGGCTCGGTGACTTGGGCAGGCATGTGGGAGAGAGCGTCCCGCGCGGAAGCCAGTTCCTCCTCGAGCTCCGAGAGCCGGAGGACCGGGTCTATCAGCCTGGCCCCACATTGGCGACAGAACCTACTGTCACTGGGGTTGTCCGTGCCACACCGCCAGCACGCGACGCGCTCCGGGGAATCTGGCGCGCTTGGTTGCTGGGCTTCGCTTGGCGGCGGACTCGTGGTATCAGTGATCGCCGCACTGGCGTCAGGGACGCTCTCGGAGACAGCATCGTGTGTCCCGCGTGTGGGGTCCGGTTGCCTCTCCGCGCATAGGGTCGTGCCGCACTTCGAGCAGAATCTAGCTTGGGGTACAGTCTCTGCGCCGCAGTTTGGGCAGTTCACGATCGTTCCTTCTGGCCGCTTCAGCGAACGTGAGTGGGCGGGCTAATAGGCCACCCCGAGTTGCCCTGTGTGACCATGGACGGCAATGCCTGGCTCGGTCTACGGAACCTCGATGATGACGTAGGTTGTTTCTCCTTCGCGAACGGTGAAGTTCTCAGTGTACAAGTGACCGTTCACGTAGGTCTTGACCACGTAGTCCCCTGCGGGGATGTCGCCCAAGGCGAAGTTCTCTTTCCATTCGTCGTCGGGGTTTACGTCAGTCGCCGGGTAGGTTGTGGCATCCTGCCATCGCCGCTCTTCGCCTTCCGTGCGGTAGACTGTCAGAGGATGTGCGGATATCGGCTGTCCCTCGCCATCGACCAAGCGACCCAGCAAGGTGCCCTTTCCTGGGAGAGGACGCAGCCATAGTTCCGGATTCCTAGTGTTCTGGTAGCTGTTGCTGCCCAGGCGTACTTCCAGATGGAGATGCGGGCCAATGGCGACGCCGCTCATGCCGACTTCTCCTATCAGATCGCCTGGCTCAACCACTTGCAGGAAGTGAACGTGTACCTGGGAGAGGTGGCCGTAGAGCACGTATGCCTTCTGTCCCCGGTACTGCTCCTGGAGCTGGATGACCACCAACTGACCATAGAACCCAAGCCGTTCCCCATAGATCACGCGAGCATCTTCGCCTGCTACGATCACACGTCCTCTAGCAGCGGCGAAGATCGGTGTGCCGAAAGGGCCAGGGAGGTCCGCACCCCGATGGATACGGTACTTGCCGCCCCCTGTGGAACCATAAGGATAATAGCGCGTTGGCTCGTTGCATTGCTCCTCGCTGAATGGGCGCTCCAGCCATTGGTGTGCCTGGGGTTCAGCCACCGTCGGTGTGGGGCTGGGTGTGGGGATGAAGGTCGGCACGGGGAGCGGAGTGTTCGTGTACGTGGGCATGGCAGTCGGCGTGGGAGTGGGCGTATGCGTAGGCTGAAGGATGGCGGCCAGCGTCCCTACGGGCCACGACGCGAAGAAGGCGGCAGCGATCAGACAGATGAGGGCCAGAACCACCCCCAGTATGGCGAGGACGATCTTTCTGGCAGGTGCATTCCTGTCGCGATAGTCACTGATCACGCACGCATTATATCATAGCAGACACCAGGCCAGCTACTCTTTGGGCTTGACGCGAGGCCACAAGTGTTGTAGAATAGCGTGGTCGAGGTTGGAGGGTGTGAGTATGAGTGGGGAAGTCGTATCGCTGAAGAAGGCTCGCTCACTGCGGGAACTAGCATTGTCTCAGGGCAAGAGCGTCGTTTTCACCAATGGGTGCTTCGATCTTCTGCACGTGGGACATGTTCGGTATCTGAAGGAGGCTAGAGAGCAGGGAGACCTACTGTTCGTGGGTCTCAATGATGACGAGTCCACACGAGGTGTGAAGGGGCCAGGACGCCCCTACGTGGGCCAGGACGAACGGGCAGAGGTGCTGGCGGCCCTGCGATACGTTGACTATGTAGTCATCTTCAGCGAGAAGACGGCAGAGAGGCTGGTGGCTGTACTGAAGCCAGACGTGTACGTGAAGGGAGGCAACTATCGCCAGGAGGAACTACCGGAGGCCAGGATAGTGACCGACTACGGCGGGCGGGTCCACCTCACCTCACTCATCGCCAATCGCTCGACAAGCGATCTCATCTCGACCATCGTGGCTCGCCATACGGGAGACGATTAGTGAGCCACGGGTTGGTGCCTGGAGGTGAGCCGCAGGACGAGGCGCTATCGCAGGAGGGCGAGGGGAAGGAAATCGCGCGGGCTGCCGTGATTGTGGCCCTGGGCAATGTCAGCAGCCGAGTGCTGGGTCTCGTTCGAGAGACGGTCATCTCGCACCTCTTCGGCGCGACAGGTATGGTCAGCGCGTTCCGAGTCGCATCCATCGTGCCCACGATGGTCTACGATTTGCTCATAGGGGGCATGATCAGCGCCGCTCTGGTCCCCGTCTTCACGGACTACACAGCTCCATCGAAGCGAGAGGAGCTTTGGCGCCTGGCCAGCGCCTTGTTCTCACTCGTAGCCATCGCCTTTTCGCTGATTGTTCTCCTTCTCGAGTGGGCTGCGCCCGCCGTGTCCTGGATACTGGGTGGCGGCTTCGATGCCGAGCTCTTGGTGCAGACGACGACACTCACCCGCTTGGCTGTGCCCTCCGTGCTGTTCCTTGGGTTGTCAGGGGCATCAACCGGTCTTCTATATGCAGACAAGCGCTTCATCTACCCGGCCTTTGGTGCCAGTGTCTTCAACCTGGGCATCATAGTGGGGGCGCTGTTTCTGGGGGACAGGTTCGGCGTGGCGAGCTTGTCCCTGGGGGTGCTTCTGGGCTCGATCCTACAGGTTGCCATCCAGTTGCCAGGCCTCCGTGAACTACGGCTTTCCTTCCGCCCGGATCTCACTCACCCGGGGCTGAGACGTATAGGCAGGCTGTACCTCCCGGTGGCTTTGGGCCTCATCGTGAGCCAGTTGGGTATCGCCATCGACCGAAACCTTGCCTCGCGAACGGGCGATCAGAGCATCGCCTGGATGCAGAATGCGACCACGCTCATCCAGTTCCCCTTGGGCCTGGTAGCTGTAGCTGTCTCGACGGCGATCCTGCCTTCACTGTCCCGGCTGGCCTCTAGCGCCGAGCTTTTGCGCTTTCGGCGAACTCTTGGTATGGGCTTGCGCATCGTGATGCTGCTCGTTGTCCCGGCGAGTGTTGGTCTCTTCGTGTTGGCTACGCCTATCATCGCCCTGGTGTTCGAGCATGGTGCCTTTCAGCCGTATGACACAATCCGAACTTCCGAGGCGCTCCGGGTGTACCTCATCGGGCTGCCTTTCGCCGCTCTGGAGCAACCGTTGATCTTCGCCTTCTATGCAAGCAAGGACACAAAGACACCTGTATTGGTGGGAATCCTGGGTGTACTGATCTATGTCGTCGCGGCCTTGCTGCTGATCGTGCCGCTGGGAATGCTGGGGCTAGTCCTCGCCAATTCGATCCAGTTGACTAGCCACGCGCTGGTGATGCTGTATCTCGCCCACCGCCGCTTCGATGCCCTTCGCAGCCAGGGTCTGGGGAAGACCGCCCTGAAGGTCGCAGTCGCCTCGCTGGTGATCGGTGCCGTCGTGCGAGCGGGTATGCCGGGGCTGACTCGGCTGGCTGCTCTCTCATCCGTCTGGAGCGAGCTTCTGGTCGTGGCCGGCGGGGCCGCTGTGGGCGTGCTGACCTATGGGGTGATGGTCTGGATTCTGCGCGTGGAGGACCTCACTACCCTGAAGGAACTGGCGTCGGCGCAGTCGCCGTCTGCCACTCGTCGTGTCTCACGGTGACGGTCGGGCAGGACAGACCTGCGATCCGAGAACGAAGGGTTGCTTGACTATTCGCCAGCACGGCATATAATTTACATAAGGTATCGGGACCTTTGGGGGTCTTGTGTCAGTTCGTCGTGCGCGTGGCTGAGCGCTGTCAGGGTGTGGTCAGTCGGGAGAGCGCTTGGTACGGGTTGGACGGAGTGTGGACCTGAATGTGCAGACTAGCGGCGGAGGGACGCGACGCGTACCGACCCTGTGGTCTGTCCTTGGGGACGGCTGAAGGCTTGCGGGACCGAGGAATCGTACCATGAGCGACGAGTCTTCCATGGATGATCGGACTATAGAGGAGCTCGAGGAAATCCTCGAGGCGAAGCGACGTGCCCGTGCGCTAGAGCGGTTTCGGCGTGTCTCTTCGAGCGAAGAATCGGGGTTGGGTTCTCTGCTCGAAGCCTCTGATGGGGGAGAGGAGCGTCCTCCACTGCGTGGACGATACAGAGGTTCTCGTCAGTGGTCCGAGGGCGGCTCTGCCGTGGTTTCCAGGGCGCACCCGGCCCAGAGTGAGAGCGGCGTGCTCGACGAAAGCGCCTCTTTCAAGGCCGTGGAGATCGTTCCGCAGACCAGTGTGATAGGCAAAGCGGCATCGGTTCTGGCCAGGTTGGGGAGAGGCTTGTGGCTCAAGGGTTTCCCCAGGTTGCGCGATAGGTTGCTCTTGCTCCTTGAGCTCGCTGCCCTGGCGGGACTCATCTTCGTGGTGTACAGTTCACTGTCAGAGCTCCAGGTGTTGAACAGAGAGGTCGCCGAGGCCTTGGACGCCGAGCCCGAGACTGGGCCCGCTGCCACAACCGGAGCGGTGTTGCCGGGAGGTAGCCTGCCTCCGGGATCCGGGGGCACCGTGCCCGACCAACTGCGCCATCTGGTGGAGCCTGGGGCCTCGATTCCCATTTCCACGCCTGGTCCTCGACAGGCATCGAGGATTGTGATTCCTTGCATCGATCTTGACGCACCAGTGGTGGAGGGAGACAGTTGGGAAGAGCTGAAGATGGGGACCGGTCACCGTATCGGCTCGGCGAACCCTGGTGAAAGAGGCAACATGGTGATCTCCGGGCACAACGACGTGTACGGCGAGATATTCAGGCGACTGGAGGACGTGAACATAGGTGACGAGGCAATCGTGTATGCGGGAGAGACACCGTATCGCTACTTGGTGGTGGCCAAGATGGTCGTCGGGCCAACCGAGGTGAGTCTTCTGGAAGCGACTCCCGATGCCACGCTCACGCTCATTACGTGCCACCCATATATGATAGACAGTCATCGCCTAGTACTCATCGCCGAACTCGCCAATCAATAGAGTTGAGGAAGAAACAGGATGGCTAGGAAATCGCGTCGATCGCGCAGCAAACGGGTGGGCAAGAAGGCTGTACGCAAGGTGACCACTCCGTCACCAATAGAGAGGTCAGCGAAGGCCCCGGCCACTCAAGTGGAGGCGACTGCGGCCCAAGGTTTTGCGGAGCAATACGCGTACGTGTACGACGACCTCAAGCGGATTGCCGTTCTGGCAGGCACGCTTCTTGCTGTGCTAGTGGCTCTCTCCCTCGTGATAGGGTAGGCCACAGGACAGGGCCAGAAACGACAACAGTCCGAACTGCATGGTGAGGTGAACCGCCAGGCACAGCCATAGATTGGCTGTGAAGTAGTAGATGACACTGATGCTGAAGGCTATGGTTGCGGTGGTCAAGGTCTCTGCGCCCCGCCGGGCCACGCCCATATCGCTACGGATTGCCGGATTCAGGGACCACTCTGCCAGCACAAGCAGGAAGCCCAGGAATACCCCATAGTAATCCCCCGCGGCTCGGATGGTAGCGCTCCGGTAGAACGCCCAGTGCATCTCCAGGTACAGGACTTCGAGCAAGACTAGTCCCCAGCCCCAGGGTGCTGCCAGAAGCCTGCGCTCGAACGAGTAGGGGTCACCTGTGGGCTGGCCGTCGCTCTCCCTCGTGGTCAGCAGGTAGTGGTGCCAACCCCAGAGGAGGAGCAGGAATGCTCCAAGGCCGAGCGCCAGACCCGAGGCCAACTCGCCGAACCACCGCTCATCGAACCAGTCCGCGACCCACATGCCCATGAGCGTCGGATTAGATACGCCACGGGTCAGGGCGAAGTAGGGGACACACAGGTAGTACACGAGACGCAGGGCCTGGAAGAACCACTGGCTATGGGGCCAGCTTTCGAAGGCTGTCAGGCGTCGGCTCACCCGGCTCGACGGGGCTCGTTGAAGGTGGTACCAGAGGTTGACCGCGACGCCGTAGATGAGGATGGACACCAGCACCCATATCACCAACTCGAGCCTGTAGTCTAGGACAGAATCCAGAAGCTCAGGAGTTGACATAAGCCACCGTTGGGGTATGTGGTAGGTCACGCAGGGACCAGGACACTACGGGGCTTCCTCTTCGCCGCTCATGGGGGCGGTGAGAGTGACAGTCGTTCCTTCCATGGGCTTGGACTCGATGGTCAACACGCCGTGGATCAGCCGGGCGCGCTCGCGCATGTTGACGAGACCCAGGCTGCTGCGCTGGTCATAGGAATGCTCTACCTCCGCGATATCGAAGCCTTGACCATCATCTCTCACCTGTGCGAACAGCTCACCGTTGCTGCTTTCGAGGCTGACCCAGATGTGCTGCGGGTCGGCGTGCTTCTTGGCGTTGTTGACGGCCTCCTCCAGAATGAAGAAAACGGCACCCTCGACAAGCGGCACAGGTCGTGACTTCAGCCGTGCGTCGTCCACGTGCACATCGATGTCGTCGGTCTGCTGGATGCGCTCCGCGTACTGCTCCAGGGCGGCGGCTAGACCTTGACTCTCGAGAACCATGGGGCGCATAGTGAAGAGCATCGTGCGTACTTCGGTGACGGCTTGGCCAGCCAGCCTCTCCAGTTTGTCGAGTTCTTGTCTTGCCCGAGCGGGATCGGGTTCGAGGAGGGTTCGGATGAAGTCCAGTCGCATGGCAATGGAGGATATGGTCTGGGTAGGGCCGTCATGGAGTTCGCGTGCTAGCTGCTTTCGTAGCTCCTCGTCACTGAAGAGTACCCGCTTCCTCTCCTCCTTGAGGGTCTCATAAAGCTCCGCATTCTGAAGGGCGATACTGGCCTGGTTGCAGAACGCTGTGACCAGTTCCATGTAGGCGTCGCCATAGGCATTGCGCTCGGGACTGCCAAAAAGCGCCACTCCGTACAGTTCCAGACCCGCTCTCAGAGGAACGCACAGCAAGGAACGACAACGGCGTAGAGCGCGGTAGGTGGACAACTCACGATCGGCATCGGGGCGGCTGGTTCGCGCTGGCTCGCCCCTGGACAGGACGTGGCGTATCAGGCCGGTGGATCCTTTCACTCGCTTGAATTCATCAGTCTTGCTGAGATTGCGAGACGCAGCGACGTAGAGGTTATCCTGCTCCTCATCGAAGAGGAGCACCATGCTTGCGGGTCGTTGAAGGCTTCTCTGCTCGCTTTCTTGGTAGCCGGCCACGCTGACGTCAAGCATCTTCTCCAGGACCAGTTGGTAGTTGAGCGTAGCGATGAGTTCGCCGGTCATTTCATATATGGCGCGAAAACGCTCGCGATACGCAGCGCTCGGTGGTGCCTCCGGTTCACCCTCGGTGACTTCGAGGGCCTTCCGGGGGTTGGGTCTCAGGAGGCTTATGGCAATGGCTGCGATGAACAAGGCCAGAATGGTGACCAGAGTGGGGGTGAGGTTTTGCCCGCCTGCCAGCCATGGCTGGAAGAACAAAACGAAGCCGCCGTAGGAGGACGTGACCAGGCTGGCCACGAGCAGGCTTATCTCGATGCCAAACCGGAGTGCAGCGACAACCACGGGGAACAATGTGAAAAGGAAATACGAGGGCTGCCCTGAGAGGTAGGCGACAATCACAAACAGCAGGGTATCCAGACCTAGCGTGACCTCGCGGAAATGGACGAACGGGCGCTTGAAGTACAGTAGAAGTACTAGAGCGAGGTTATACAGTCCACCCGCCAGCAGGATGGCGAAGATGGCTAGGAGCCGAGGTCTCTGTGAGGGGTCCTGGGCACTAATGATCAACGTGGCGACCAGCATGGCCCAGCGAAGGTGACTGATGCGCCACTCGGTCGAGATGTCTGGTTTGTTGGGCATGACTGGGTACCCACAGCAGGAGCGCTAGTGAGACCAGTGGGCGAGATAGGACTCGAACCTACGACCTCGCGGATGTGAACCGCGCGCTCTGACCAGCTGAGCTACTCGCCCCTGTGGATACTGCGTATCATAGCACCTCGCCGCCCGCGGCGCAAACGGCGTGCCTAGTTGCCGTTGCAGTGCCTGACGAGTTATGATAACATGGCTGGTTGGTAGGCTCTGGACGCAGTCGCTGCGACCACTTGGATTTCGAAAAGGATGATGGCTTCATGCAGAATAAGGGCTCCGCGCTGGCCTTCTTGTTCGTTCTCTTGCTCATGTGCCTTGGTGCTTGTGCGGCCTTCTCCGCCTTGACGCGGGGTACACAGTCTCAAGTCGTCGCTGTAGAAAGCTGGACTCCTACCGAGGCGTCCGTGAGTAGCCCTACCGGCTCGACACCGGTGGCCAGCAATACTCCCGCCGGCACACCTTCTCCCAACCCTGAGCTATCCACGCCTGTGGCACCGACAGCGACGCCCGTGCCTCCAGCGACAGCCACTCCCGCAGAGTCTCCGACGCCGATGGAGAGCCCAACCTCGACGGTGCCCTCTGGCGGAGCGACGCCAGTCGTGCCACCGGACGAATACCAGTTCCACGTGGTGCGGGACGAACGGGACTGCACAACTGCGCGGCTGATTGGAGGCCGGGTCTACGACGCAGGCGGCAACGGGTTGCCCGGGGCACGCATGTATCTATACAACGACTACGGGTTCGAGGCCGAGAAGCAAACCGAAGGACAATCCCAGGTGGGCAAGTATGAGTTCACGATGGGCTCCGACGCGGGCGTTTTCCACCTAGTGATCGTGGACGGGGCTGGAAACCCTCTGAGCCGCGTGGTGGACATAGACTACCAGCCCGATTGCAGTCAGCGCGTCGACTGGCAGCGGGTGCAGTGAAACGGCCAGTTACGGCAGATCTCCCATCGCCCTAGCCGCCGCCAGTGTCTGATAGGCGAGCCTCTCGGACCAGTCCTCCCGCAGGATGCCGAAAGCGGCCCGCTCGTCGCCGGCCCCTCTTGCGGGCGCGAAATTGAGGTTCCACACAAACATCACGCCCATGTATCCCTTCTCCCGGGCTATCTGAAGGGCTCTGACCAGGTACTCAGCCTGCTCCAACTCGGTGTTGTCCGCTGCGTATTCGTATGCTTCGTTGGGCTTGTCGGTGAGGTTCTTGATGGACGCCCAGCCGAACTCGGTGGCCCACAGCTTCCGGTTGCCGTCGCCAAAGGAGACCATGATGTCGTGGTATCCCTCGATGGTGTTAAGGAAGTAGAACTGGCGGTTCTTGGTGTGGCCCGGTGACGTCATGCCGGGCTCGCTGTACGCCGGCGGATAGCGCCAATCTGGCGGGTTGTTGAACCCGCTGGGATGCACGCCGACCGCATCGCAATAATCGCTCACTCCTGCCTGGTACATCTGCCGAAGGTAGTCGAAATCGTCTATGGCTGTGTCACTCGTATAGCCCACTGGCGTGGGACCGCCTGACACCACAATAGCGCTGGGACACGCTGCCTTGATGCGATTATATGCCACGCTCAGGAGCTCCACGTACTCCGTAGCACTCAAGGGCCTCCCGGTGTTCCATTCGCGTTTGAGGTTCTGTTCGTTCCAGATCTCGTAGGCCTGGACTCTTCCGCAGTAACGTGCGGCCATAGCACCCACAAAGTCGCCATAGTCGTCATAGTCCGCTGGTGGACCATCTTCCTCTGTGTAGCCACCCCTGGCCCAGTCGGGCGCTTTCACTACACTGAGCAGAGTGTTGAGGCCAGCCTGGTCAGCGGCGTCGACAATACCGTCGATGGACTCCCAGAGGTACTGGCCCTTCGACGGTTCGAACTCCTTCCACTCTATCTGGTGCTTGATCCATCTGAACTGCATGTTGTTGACCAGTTGACAAGTGTACCCTGCGTCTAGGTGGAACAAGTGAACCTGGATGCCGTAGTCGAAGCCTGTTCCGGGCGAGGCCGGTGTGGGGGATGCGGCAGCGGGTGCCACTGGGGTGTCGGAAGACGGGACTTGCGTCTCGGAGAGCACAGTCGGTGACGACTGTGGGCTCGCAGTCGGCTCCTGTGGCGAGGCGGTCGCTTCGAGGGTCACGATAGGTAGAGGCGTGGGCGTCGCTTCGGGCTGGCCTGGCCAGGGCAGCAGGCCCATCATGCTAGCGACCGCTACGCCCGCGATCAGGCCAAGGATGAGTGCTACGCAGATGGCCAAGGCTGCGCAACCTAACCAATTCAGAGTCCGTCTTCCCTTTGGCGTCGTTTTCACTGAGTAGTCTTCCGTTTCCATTCTGGTCTTCTCCAACATCTCTGCGGAGATCTTCCCAATCTCAACAGGCCCGCAACAGAAAAATGGAGCATGGGCAGGGAGGTCCCATGCTCCGAGTCATACGTGTCCATGGATTCCTGTCTACTTGGCCATCTTGGCAAGCGCGGTGTAGGCTGGTCTGGGGGTTCCATCGGCCCTCAAGAGGCTGAACTTCGAGCCCTCCCAACCGCCGCCAGTCTCTATGGAGAAGTCGAGGTTCCAGATGAACATCACTCCCATGTAGCCACTCTGCTTGGCGATCTGCATGGCCTTCACCAGGTAGTCCGCTTGTGTGGCCTCGGTGTTCGTGGCCGCGTACTCGTAGCCGGGATTCGGCGCGGCGGACATGTTGTCGATCGTGGCCCACCCGAACTCGGTGGCCCACAGTCTCTTGTTGCCGTCCCCGTTCTGCACCATCACATCGTGGTAGGACTTGATGGTGTTGTAGAAGAAGAAGGAACGGTGGCCGTTGAAACCAGAGGAGTCTTTCCACGTGCGCCAATCGGCGTCCGGCGGGTTGTCAAAGCCGCTGGGGTGGACACCGACTGCGTCACAGACGTCTTTGAGCCCGTTGTTGTACATCCGGCGCAGGTACTCGGCGTCGTCAACGGCTGTCCAGCCGTCGCTCAGGCCCGTTGGGGTCGGAGCGCCGGACACGACGATCATGCCGGGACACGCGTTCTTGATCCTACGATACGCGATCTTGAGCAGATCCATATACTCCTGGGCATTGATGCCCCTGCCCGTGTTCCACTCGGTTAGCAGGTTCTGCTCGTTCCACACTTCGATGGCCTGCACCTTGCCACAGTAGCGCTCGGCTATGGCTCCGACGAAGTTGCCCAGCGTGGACGGATCGTCGGGCGGTCCCTCGCCCTCCGTCCTGGCCCGTGCCCAGCTTGGCGTAGTCACTACGGAGAAGAGGAGTTTCTTTCCCGATCCGTTGGCGAGTGATACCACTCCATCGAGAGTGCCCCAATCGATGGCTCCAGGGGACGGCTCTTGGGATTCCCACCGGATCTGAAGCTTGACCCACTGGAAACCCAGGGCGTTCATGTGCCCGAGGGTGGTTGAGTTCACGCGAGCCAACTGTGCGCCGTAGCCGAAGCCTGTGCCGGCAACGGCGGGGGCCGACACCGGTACTGGCGTAGGGGCGGGCTGGGACGTACCGCTTGTGGACCTGGGGGTAGGGGTAGGCGTCGCGGTCGGCTCAGGTGTTGGAGTCGGGGTGGCGATGGTGAACGAGACCCGCCCGCCCTCGGTTCCCGCGGTCTCGCCGCCATCGGCCGAGATGACCGCGGAGATGGAGTACTCACCCCCTTCGTCAGGGGCGGTCCAGGCGAAGACCGGTTCGGACAGAGATCTAACCTCTTGGGATAGGCTCGCTCCTACTGCACTCTCGACCGTCCACAGCACGGCGAACTGAGTATCGGCCGTCGGTGTCACCGAATTGAGGTACTCTTGTAGGACTTCCCACATTCGTTCGTCGATCCCTTCGGCGAGAAGGCCTTCGACGCTGACTCCCTTGAGATTGTGCAAGCTTACCAGGTCGAGCTTGTGTGCCAAGCTCGTGGCGTTCTCCAGCCAGACGGTGTGTTCGTCCCTGTCGTCGGTGTATGTGAACCAGTAGTACTGCGAGTGGTCGTCGAAGCTGACAGAGGATGGTGCCCCTGCCAGTTGCACGGTGACTACCTCACCAGGTGCAAAGGTCTGCCTGTCTTCTGCTAGGATCAGACTGCCACCCAGCAATTGCAGGGTTTCAGCGTAGGATCTTGGGGTAAACGCGTCCCCTACCCAGTCGGTGCTGTAGCTGGGGAGCACGATCTGGATCTTGTACCTGTCAACGTTGTCGACCGCATAGCCGAGCAGCGCGTCCATCTGGCCTCCGGATCTGTAGGCGTCGGGGCGCGCCAGGGCGGGAAGCTTGAAAGTGTCAACGGCCTGACCAATGGCCTGCCAATCGTAGACTCCGGTGTCCCACCGATCTTCGGCTATTCGAGTCGGCGTTTGCACGGTGATCGCCAGGAGCTTGTGATTGGCGTGGAGTGCCTCGCCTAGCTCCAACACGAAGGCCGTGAAGTTCTCTCTCAAAGCTGGTTCCAAACCGCGATAGTCGAGATTGACTCCCGGGTACATGTTCTGGACAACCAGGTCTACGATGTCGCTCACGTGGTTCTGGCGGAGCTCCTCGTTGACCAGGATGTTGTTCACCAGGTCACTCCTGATGGTGCCTTCCATCTCGTTGCTCAGTGCGGGGAGGACTATGTAGGAGGTGCCTTCTCCGGGTTGTTCCAGGAGCCCGCTTGCAGCAAACACCGTAGTATTGCCATCGATACCGTCACTCTGGACGGGCAGCGACTCAGCCTCGACCTCAACAAGGACCCCCCTGGCCTCTGTTGGAAGGACAGCGCCCGCCTCCAAGGGAGCGGAAACCGAGGGCACGAGGGCACTTGTCTGCATGACAGCCACTGCGCCAGGAATGGAGGTGAGGGTCGATTCCACAAGATCATCCTCCAAGAGGATTGTCTTGGGAACCCACTGCCATTCACGCCCTGTCCAGGCGTACACGTCTAATGAACTGAGGGGTTCTGCATCGTTGGGGATGGGTACGGAGAGGGTGATCTCCTTCGGCGTCTCGCCTCTGGCGGAGATAGCATACAGAGGACTCTTCATTTCCAGGTACGTGGGAATTGCCTGGGCGATACTCGGGTCTCCCGCGGTTCCTGCCAGGAAGTCGGCTCGAGGGATGGACGAGAATCGGAGTTGAGCTTTGCCAGATACCGCCCCTGGAGGTATCGTCAACTGAGTGCCATCGGGGTCCAGAAGAGAGCCTCCGGCCTTGGTGAAGGTAGCATAGCCCGCAGAAAGGACACGTTCGGGCAGGGCCACTGGGGGAAGGACCAGGGTCGCGATGAAAAGGGCCGGAATCACCGCGAAGACCAGGATCCGTCCGGGCCACCTGCTTTCCAGCATTGTCTCTAAGCTTCTTAGAAACGCGGGATTCATCCCTTGTTCCATAGAAAACATCAGCTCCTTTCAGCCGCAATAGGGTGTGCTGCAAGAGTCGTAGCACTCATAGGCTGGTTGAAGAGTATTCTATCATAACCAATTCCCTTCAGCAAATGTGATCCAGCTTACACATCTCCCAGTCTACAGGCTGTGCTTCGACCATTCTGTTGGAGCCGCCAAAGGCTCCTCGCAGCACGCCATTGACCTATTGCCGAGAGACCGCAAGTCCGTCCGAGCGAAGGGCGGGCCCCGGTGACTTCGGAGCGTATGTCACGGCATTATAGCCTGCGGTTTCAGGCTTGTCAAACGCAAGGACGAGGGTATGGAAAAAGGATCCTCACAGCGTTTCGGGTTGGACCTCCGGTGCTAGGGGCGGAGGGAAACATGCACGAAGCTTGTTTCCGAACCGGCTGAAGCCGGTTTCCCAGAGCCAGCGCAGGAGTTCAGTTCTGCGGTGGAGCTATCCCGAGTGGGTTCTTCGAGACCCCTCTCCAGCGTGGTTGCAGAAAACCTGCTGACGTGTGATAATAGCTTGGTGGAAGCCTGGCTGTATGGAAGGAGACTGTGGCATGGCGAAACCCATGTGGTCCACGTTTGTTCTGCTCTTGTTCGCGACTGCTCTGGCTGCCGGCTGTGCCAGTGAGGCAATCCCATCGGCGACGACGGCAGCGACGGCGAGCCCTGTCGAAGGTCTCGCGGCCTTGGTCAACGGACAGCCAATCTCGTCTGAGGAATATGAAAGCCAAGTCGAGCAGGTGGAGGCCTTCTTTGAACAGGAAGGCCTCGACGCTGAGAGTGAAGAGGGGCGAGAGAGGCTAGCGCAGGCGCGCCGCCAAGTCCTGGAGCAGATGATAGATCAGGAGTTGATAAGACAGGCGGCTGTGGAGATGGGCATCAGCATCTCCGATGAGGAGCTGGAGTCCAGCATAGAAGGCATTGTCGAGCAGTCGGGAGGCGAAGACGGGTTCAACCAATCGTTGCAGGCCACTGGCACCACTTACGACGTCTTCCGGCAGATGCTTCTGGACCAACTGCTGAGCGAGGCCGTATATAGTTCTGTCACAGCGTCCATCAACTCGGTGGCGGAGCAAGTCCACGCACGGCACATCCTGCTGCCGACCAGAGAAATGGCCGAGGAGGTGCTGGCCAGACTTCAGACAGGAGAGGATTTCGCGTATCTGGCTCGGGAATACTCGGAGGACATCAGTTCGCGGGAGACAGGTGGGGACATGGGCTTCTTTCCCAGGGGCGTGATGCCTGACGAGGTGGAGGAGGTAGCGTTCGGGCTGGAAGTGGGCGACATGAGCGGGATTGTGGAGTCTCAGTTTGGCTTCCACGTCATACAAGTCCTGGAGAGAGACGAGCGAGAAATTGCGGTTGAGGTCTTTGAGAGCCTCAGACAACAGACTTTCATGCAGTGGTTGGAGGATCAAAGAGAAAGCGCCAGTATCGAACGATTCGTCGAGTGAAGGAACAAGGGTGACAACGGATGCTGCACCTGTCATTGCGCTAGACAGAGTGTGGTAGATTCTGATATACTAGAATACTGTGGGGCGAATGTGGTACGCCCCAGTGTTGAACGAGGTGGAGTCTAGGATGGTGCTAGGTGGATATGCTGGCTCGAGACGAACGTGTCTCCTGAGAGGCATTCTCGGGCTTCTGGCACTACTGGTTCTTATTGGCGTGGCCAGTGGTGGAGCCTATCTTTATCTTCGCGTCACTGCGTCTCCTGGTGGGTCCTACGCGGTTGACCATCTGCTGCCGAAAAAGATCGATCCCGCCGCTGCCCTGGCAACGCTGGCAGGCGTGAGTGATCTCGAGGTACTCAACCAGTCTTTGGCCCAAGGCGATCTGGAGACAACGTATGCCACTGTGCTTTTCAGCACCCAATTGATAGACAGAGAGCAAGTGGGGAACCTCTTGCTGCTCGGTCAGGCGTACGCAGCAGAGGGAGACAACTTACGGGCTCAGCTCTGCTATCGGCAGGCGAGCTTGATATCGGTCTTGAGCCCGACTCTGTCGGACTATGGGAGGGCCGGTTCCTTCCTGGAAGTCGGCGAGGGGTTCGCGAAGTCCGGCAACCGAGAGGAAGCGCTCTTCAACTATGATCAGGCTTTCGTGCTGGCTTCGCACAGCCCTTTCATGAGAGATCCTCACCGGGCGGATGCACTCGGCCTGCTGGCCACCGGGTACTCTGAGCTGGGTAGAGCGGAGATGTCCGAGGAGTGCAGTTCCCTGCGGACCGAGATATTGTACTCGACGGATGTGACGGGGACCACATCGGCGATGACCCCCGAGCAACCGATAGCGAACTTCCTGACTCAGATCTCGTCGCCGCCAGCGGCGATGGTCGCCTCGTACGAAGAGAGGCGCATGGAGGCGGTCCGAGAGCTCAGGGATGCGCTGCAGGCCAGTCCCGACGTCAGTGCTGTCTCGCAGGAGTTGGTGACGGATGTCACGCAAGCCCTGGTCAACGAGGACAATGCGCGCCGCACGGCCTACGAGGATGAATTGGCGGCTGCATCGTCCATGGTCCTCAGGATAGGCATAGCAGAGACGCGGGTTGACTGGTTGCTGGTCAAATACAGAGTGTCGCTGGGAGGGTTTGGCCTGGATCTCGTGCCTGCGTGGTCGGACGACGTGGCCGGTATCGCAGCCGAACTCAACGCAGCACGCGCGGAACTGCATGCCATCTATGGAGAGCAAATCGACACCTTTGGCGATGAGATGGCTAAGGATCGGGCCTGGTTTGACGTGCTGCGTGTCGAGATCGAACAGGGGCGGCTCGGTCTCTATCCTGACTATCCGGAGGAAGAACTGATCTCCCAGTTGTCGGAGGTGAGCACGAGTCTGGCAGAAGCAGGGGATCCGTCACTACATCCAGAGTTCATCTACGAGGATACCACACCGGTTTTCAGTCTGGCATGGACTGAATAGCCGATCGCTGGCGGATGGCCAGCTCCGCGAAAAGGGGGTACGGGGAGATGCTGAGTCGGATAAGCGACAGGGTGGCTCTGTTGGTAACCGTCTTCATTCTCGCGCTTACTCTCATGACCTGCCTCTGCTACTTGACCATTTTCATCAATCCACGCATGCCCTTGAACCCGTTTCCTCCACCTCGAGAGGTGGCAATTGCCTCCGCAACACCTACAGCTTCGGACGAAGAAGGTGTACCCACTTTTCCACCGACATGGACTCCTACTCACACGGCCACACCTACGGAGACACCCCTGCCCACGGATACGCCCACGATTACTCCTACTCCGACGGATACGCCGACCCCTACCTTCACCTCTACAGCTACGAGGACGCCGGCTCCGCCTCCCACGGCAACATCAACTCGTACGCCCACGCCGAGCCCCACGCCGTGGCCGTATGAGCAGCACGGTTACACCTACATGCTGCCCAATGACAAGAATGACGCCGGCTGTAGCTGGCTGGGTGTGGGTGGACAGGTGTATGATGCCCAGGGCGTGCCCGTGCCGGGTGTCACGGTCAGATGCTGGAGCGGAGGATGGGAGGGGACGGGTGTTTCCGGTCAGCATCCAGAGTATGGCTCGGCTGGGTGGGAGGTGTATCTATACGACGAGCCCCGGGATGCGACCTGGAACTGTCAGGTCGTCCAAGGTGGTGTGGGTGTGTCTCCCACGGTTACCTTCACCACGACGACTAACAATGGCTGCAACTTGAACTCGGTGCGCATGGACTTCAAGGCGAACTCGTGACCCAGAACTGATGTCCTGAAGGCTTGGCCTCGGCTGACGCTTTGCGTCTGTGATTCCCTTCCCTTCGTGTTGGTGCCTCGCGACAGCGATAGTATTGGGCTTTCTGACGGCGAGGTCGTGCCGCAGTTTCTTCCAGAGTGCTCTGTCAGGCGACTTCGTTGCCCGGCTATTCGTGGCGCTGGTGCTCTGCTTGTGTGTCGGCGCTGGGGCCTACAGGGCTGGTGGACGCTGAGGAGCTGGACTCGGGCCGACGGATAACCACGCGGCAAGACTTCATCATTCCCCGGGCGAGTCAGAGCGGAAGATCTCGTCCACGATCTCACGTATCTTATCACGCTCGAGGAAGAGCACGTCGGCGCCATTGTCGAGGACGATGGGGACGGTCATGGTTTCGTCAATGACCGCGAAACGGATGTCCTCCGCATCTATCTGCGCAGCGATCTGGGCCAGCGTTATCACCTCACCCAACTGGAGATTGGTGTTCACGGTGTGGCCCATAGTGCTAGCCAGCGTCGGTATCTTCGGCAGGAGATCGAGACGCAAGGCCTTGTCTCTCACGGCCATGAGTACCTGCTGCTGGCGACGCAGGCGATCGAAGTCGGTCCCGCCGTGTCGCGTGCGCGCATACTGTAACGCCGTGCGGCCGTTCATCAATTGCGTCCCCTGGGCTATGTGCACCGTGGTGTAGCCGTATTGCCCGTCAGGGTATTGGTAGTCCCAGATCTCCTCCTCCACGTTGATGGTGATCCCACCCAGGTAGTCGATGACGTCTCGGAAGCCCTGGAAGTTGACCCGAACGTAGTAGTGAATGGGTATGCCGAGATTGTACTCGATGGTCTTCATGGCCAGCCCTGGTCCGCCTCCCGGGTAGTCGTAGGCGTCGCCGAGGAAATGGGCCATGTTGATGCGCTGCTCACCATAGCCAGGGATCTCGACGTACAAGTCGCGCGGAATGGATATCGCCCCCGCTGTCATGGTCTTGGGATCGACCGTGGCGACGATCATAGTGTCGGAGCGCCAGGGACCCTCCTCGGCCGGTCGCTGATCCACCCCCAGGAGTAGGATATTCACACGGTCCTTCTGGCTCCAGTCGGGCACGCTATCTGAACGAGGAGCGGAATCGATATCGATCGGCAGATCGACGCCCGGAGAGAGCGGCGAGAAGGCGAAAATGTCCCGTACGGAGACGTAGAACAGGTACGCACAGAGGAGGCCGCCGGCTAGAAAGAAGATGTAGACTGTGCTTGCCAGCACTCTGGCCACGTAGGAGTGTCTTTGCTGTCGAGGCATAGGCTGCTGCCGCTTGCCGCCCGAGTACGGGCAGATGGTCATTGGGTATTATACCGTACGCGGAACTGCGCAGCAACAGTGCTGCAGGGGTTGCTGCAAGAGGCAGCCAGATAGATGGGATGTGATTTCCAGTTTTCTCGCCGTTGGGTCGCTCACCGCCGACGATATCCAGAACGAGCTTCGAAGGTGCTTGTGCATAACACGCTCGATGCCAGATCTGAAGGCCAACCCTCGCTCTCTGGCCGCCAGCGCCATTGTCGTGGGGGGCAGGATCGGTTACAATACACTGGAGTCGTTGTCTGCACTGAAAGGGGTGGGAGATGGAAGGTGCCAGGAGTCTGCTTAGCGAACCCCGCACCATTGATGAGACGGGGATGAGCAGAGGCTTCTTGAGCGACCTGGCTCTGAAGACCATATACTCGGTGGGGGAGCTGAGTGGTCAGGCCATCGCCGAGCAGCTGAGGCTCCCGTTTAGTGGAGTGGTGGAGGAGGCGCTTACCTTCCTGAAGCGGGAGCAGTTGGTGAGCATCACCGGCAGCAGGGGCTTCGATGAGCGAGCATTCCGGTACTCCATCGCCTCGGCCGGCATCGAGCGCGTGAGGGAGGCCTTGAATCGTAGTCAGTACGTGGGTCCCGCCCCCGTGACTCTGGAGGCCTACCAGCGGGTGATGACAAGTCAGAGCATAAGCGGCGTAGTGGTGAGTAGCGAGCGAGTGCAGCAAGCCTTGTCACACCTTGTGATCAACTCCGACATGCTCATGAAGATAGGACCAGCCGTCAACTCAGGTCGGTCCATCTTTCTCTTTGGTCCTCCAGGCGATGGGAAGACCGTGATCGCCAAAGCCATGGCGTCCATGCTCGGGGGCGAGATGTACATTCCGTACGCCATGGAGGTGGATGGACACATTATCAAGGTCTTCGATGAGCTGAATCATCAGACTGTTGACGGGGGGGATGAGGTGGTGTCGCGACCCGAGGGTGGGCGTCACGACAGACGTTGGATACCGATCCGGAGACCGGTCGTGGTCACGGGGGGGGAGCTCACTCTGGAGAGTTTGGACCTGGTGTATGACGACACGTCCAAGTACTATGAGGCGCCCTTCCAGATGAAAGCCAACGGCGGGATGTTCCTGATCGATGACTTCGGCAGGCAGCAGGTCCGGCCCAGAGACCTGCTCAACCGCTGGATCGTTCCCTTGGAGACCAGGGTCGACTACCTTACTCTGCACACCGGGAAGAAGATCGAGATACCGTTCGATCAGTTGATCGTGTTCTCCACCAACATCGATCCCAAGGCACTGGTGGACGAGGCCTTCCTGCGACGCATCCGCCACAAGATCCAGGTGGGCAATCCCAGTGAGCGCGAGTTCTACGAGATCTTCATACGAGTTGCGGCGGAACGGGAGGTTCCTTTCGATCAGGATGGTTTCATGTATCTGATGCGCCACTACTACTTGAAGACAAAGCGTGAGCTGAGAGCAGTCCATCCCCGAGACATCGCCGATCAGATCATTGACATCGCCCACTACCGGGGCGTCGAGCCAGCCTTAACGAAGGAGTTGATAGACCAGGCCTGCAGTTCATACTTCGTGGAGATCTAGTGCTCTCGGTCGATAGGGTTCGGGGACCGACCTGCAGGAAGACCACCAGTGCTGAGCTCGGGATTGAGCGACCGGCGGATAGTGTTCACACTGCATCGTCGTTAGATCTGTCTCAAGACCTCCTCTGTCGGGATCTTCTTGTCGCCTTTCTCCTCCAGGATCCAGTTCACATTTGTCAGCAAGCCCTTCTTCAGATCCTCTACCTTGTGCGGCTGCTGTAGCGTGAGTACCTGGAAAAGCGCATCCAAGATGGCACTCAATGAGGCTGGTGAGGGCATACCGCTGGTCGACTCGCCGGGGCAGACCAAGATTTTGTCTGCGATGGACGCGATGGGAGAGGTGTGAGAGGTGGACAAGCCGATGGTCTTGGCCCCTCTCGACCGTGCCAACCTGAGCATCTGAGCGGTGTCGTGGTGCAGGGCCGCAAGGCTCACGCCCACGACGACATCTTGCTTGTCCACGCTGGATAGACCTATGGCCGCATCGACCTGATCGGCCGGCACCAACTGGGCTGACATGCCCAGCAACCCTCTAAGCTGTGCCACGAACGTCTGCGCCGGACCTCGCGCCAAGCCATGGGCGACCACGTAAATGGTTCTGGCGGCGAGCAGTGACGAGAGGACTTCGGTGATCGTTTCCCCTCGAAGGTGGGTCATCGCCCGCTCAAGGTTCTCTTTTTCCTGCGCCAGAGCGTTGAGAAAGAGACCAGCCTCGTCTGTTTGCTCTACTGATGGCCTGTAGGCCATCTTGAGCTCCTTCTTGACCATCTCTTGGATCTCGTGCAAGAGTTCCGGGTAACCCGAGTAGCCGAGACGCTGGGCAAACCTGGTCACCGTGGCCGGATCCACCTCGAGGCGCTGCGAGAGTGCGAAAGCATTGATGAACGCGGCCTCGTGGTACCGTTGGGTCAGAAAGTCGGCGATCTTCTTCTGGTTCCTGCCAAGTCGAGCGTAACAATGTGCGATCTTCTCTTGAAACATGCAAAACCCCTCATCCGTTATTGGAGAGACGGGCGATGTCTCTCATGCGGTCAATTCTAGCATCTCTGGGGCTGTTGGGCAAATAGTGCGGACGTTTCTGCCGAAGTTGGGCAGGCAACGTCACAAGTGAGTTGACGAAGGAGCGCCAACCATCGGTGCTGCTGGATCGGCAAGAGGACCTCCCGTCGGAAAACGTCTGAGCGTGCAAAGGAGGCCTCGCAGATCCCCGGGAGGAGGGCGACCAATTCGGGGCTCCGACAATCCTCG